>WQTL01000194.1 GCA_009786275.1 Bacillota bacterium
CGAGCCCGCAAAACCGGATCAGGCGTAAACCCCCTCCTCCCGCCATATCCGGTTCATCCGCTCGTAGCGTTCCAGCGGCAGCCCCGTATACGCGCAGTTGGAGGTGCAGAACACATAGCCCGCGCCCCGCGCCATGCCGTCCCGCAGGGCGCGGCGGATGTCGGCGTCGCATTCCTCCAGGGTGCCCGTCTGCAGCAGCGCGCAGTTGACGTTGCCGCACAGGGCGACTTTGCCGCCCCAGTCCCGGCTGACCGCGGCCAGGTCCACGCCGCCCTGGGGGTCCAGGGAGTGGATGGCGTCGGGCCCGCACTCCGCCATCATGTCGATAATGGGCATGATATTCCCGTCGGTGTGCTTGATGGTGCAAAGCCCCATGTCCCGGCAGGCGCCGATGGCCTGCTTGAGGTACGGCGCGATGTATTCCGCGAACATCTCCCGGCTGAAGAACGGGTTGGTGTTGAAGCAGTAGTCCGAGCACATGCAAACCCCGTCGATGAGGCCGGTTTTAGCGATCCACTCGGTCTCGCACAGCACGGACATGGTGCGCAATTGGGCCTCTTTGTGCAGGCCCTCGCTGTCTTCATAAAGCCGTTCGGAAAACTCCATCATGTTTCCCCCGCCGGGGATGGAGAAGGTCGGGTCGCAGTAGACCAGCAGGGCGAACTCGTCCCCGGACATTTCGCGGATATACTCCAGCACGCGTATTTTCGTCTCCGTGCCGCCCGGCGCCGCGTTGACGTGGATGGCGCTGTGCCCGTATTTGCGCGCGAAGCCCACGAAAACCTCCGCCATGTCCCGCAGGTGCAGCGCCTGCTCCCGGGCGGACATCTGCTTCCACTGGCCGTAGCGGCGGTGGCTGGGGTGCACGCGCCCGAGCGCCTCCATGGTGAGGTAGAACTCCAGCTCGAAGGTGGGCACGCGGCCCGGCACGGGCTCGCGCCGCAGGGTTTTCACGAAGCGTTCGCGCTCGGTCATGGGGAACCTCTTTCTTTATGATTTCACAATCTCCACGCCCGCCGGCAGGCACTCCGCCGGGTCGTAGCGGTAATAGTCGGGGTTGTTGTAGGCCTCGACGAAGGCCTGCACCTCCGCCTCGGTCATCATGAAGCCTTCGCGGGGGCGGGTTTGCTTATATATCCGCAGCACGGGGCAGGCGTCGAAGTGATGCCAGCCCTCCCCCAAATCGACCGCGAGCCAGTAGTGCCGGGTTTTCGCCTCCGGCACGCGGCGCATGTCGATGGATTCGATGCCCGCGCGCTCAAGGAGATACTTCGACAGGGCGTAATAGGTGTAGCAGTCGCCCTGGCGCAGCATCAAGCCGTTGTAGGCCCCCTCGATGACGCTCTTCTTCTCCCCCGCGTTGACATAGGTGATGTGCTCCTTCACCCAGGTGTGGATGGCCAGGGCGTTTTCGGTGTCGCTCGCGCCGGGCAGGAGGAGGCTCTCCAAAATGGGGTCCGCCAGCTTCGCCACCTCCTCCTCGGAGACCGCGGCGACCGTGACCTTCGCCTCGGCCCGCGCCTCGTTGCCCGCGCTATCCCGCGCGATATAGACAACAACATATTCCCCGGGCGCGTCGGTGTTTACGCCCGCGCTGTCCACCTCCAATGCGGCCTCGCCCTCGTTGTCGGTGACGCTCACCCCCTGGCGGTAGGCCGGCGCGCCGTAGCGGCTGACGGCCAGGTCGCGCACGCCGAGGATCTCCGGCGGCTCGGTATCGGGCGGTTCGGTTTCGGTTTCCGCCTGCGTGCCGGGAGCGGTCGGGCCGCCGGTGCGCGGCACGATGGCGCGGCTGGCCATCACCAGGGAGCTCAGCGCCAGCAGGATCAAAATGCCGACGGTCGCCCGCTGCAGCTTCATGGCCGGCCCTCCCTTCCGTTTTACTTGTTCCCAAGCCAAAGCCCTCCCCAACCCGGGGAGGGCGGTGCGTATCCGCGTCCCTGCTACGGCGAGACGAAATTGCGCGGGTTCTGCGTAGAGCCGTTGACAATCACCTCGAAGTGCAGGTGCGGCCCGGTGGAGTTGCCCGTGCTGCCCACGCGCGCGATGGGCTGGCCGATGCTCACGGTCTGGCCCTGGCGCACGGAGATCGAGCCGCTCATCAGGTGGGCGTAGCGGGTCTTCACGCCGTTGCCGTGGTTGATGAGGATCATGTTGCCGTAGCTTGTGCCGCCCAGCTGCACCAATTCCACCACGCCGCCCTTGGAGGCCACGACGATCTTGCCGTTGGTGTTGCCGTCGGCGATATCGATGCCCTTGTGGAAGCTGCGCCCGCGGTAGCCGTAGGGGGAGGAGACCCGGGTGCAGCCCTGCACGGGCCACTGGTAGCCCGAGGTGGAGACGTTGAGCTTCACTTTCTCGCCGCTGGGCAGGGAGACCACGGGGTCCTTGCGGCCGATATCCCTGCGCTCCGTCACCGGCTCCGCCTCCCTGGCGCGGGAGATGACCTCCGGGCTGCCGGTGCGCACGCCGTTGATGTAGGTCACGCGCTCGGTGATCTTGTCCCGGCCGGGCACGCCCTTGATGCGGATGCGCACGACGTTTTTGTATTCCTCGTAGTTGTCGGTATCCCTGGTCTCGTAGGGGACCTCCTCGTAGCGGACCTCGTTCTTGATGATTTTCACTTCCAGGCGGGTGACCTCCGCGCGCACCTTGACGTCGTCGCCCACGTGCAAACCCGCGCCGGGCTCCCGCATCCACGGGTTGAGGGCGTAGAGCTCCTCCACGCTCGCCAGATTGTAGCGGTATTGCAGGCTCAGGGGCGTATCGCCCGCCTGCACCTTCACCACCGTCTCCTCCATCTGGGGCTTCGAGAGCATGGCCAGCAGGGTCTGGGCGTCCACCAGCTGCGAGGCCGGGTAGTGCCCCGGCACCAGCTCCACGTCCTGCACGAAGGCCACGTAGGCGCTGCTGTCCGCGTGCTGCTCGGCGGCTTTCTGCTTTTTGATGGAATCCAGCACGATGTCCGCGTCCGTGCTGTTCTTGATTGTGGCGAACAGCCTGCCGTCGATGCGCAGGCCGTAGGCGCTGGTCATATCCCCCGCGGTGTTGTTCAGCAGCTCGTTGGTGAGGATATCCATCGATTTGATCTCCTCGGGGTTGACCTTTTCGATACTGAAATGGGCGTAGGGGGCGGGCTTTTCCTCGGTTTCCCCGGCGGGCGCGTCCTCGACCGACTCGGGCCGGGGGGCGATGTTGTCGTTGGCGGCGGCCCGCGCCTGCAAAAACACGCTCTCGTTGGAGATATAGCCCAGCTGCTTGCCGTTGAAGGTCACCCGGAGCGCGTAGGTGGAGCCGAAGAGCCACTGGACCATGAACATCAGCGCCAGCAGGCCCGCCACGGGCATGAGCACGTTCGCCGCCGGGCGCAGCACCGGGCGGTAGTCCACCAGGACCCCCCGCAGCATGGTGCGCAGGCCCACGCGCCGCCCCTTGCGCACGGCGATGCGCTTGGCGTGGGTGGCCTGCACGGCCCGGAAGGCGCGGATCAGCCGCCCCACGGTGAGGTAGTGCAGCGCGATCAGGAGCGCCCGCAGCAAATGCCACAGGGTGAGCAGGGGCTTGGCCAGCTGGGGCAATATGAGGCGGCCCGCGATGCGCAGCGGGCGCACGAAGCGCAGCCCGTAGTAATACAGGCTCCGATAAATTGCGCGCAGTATCCCCAGCAGGGGGATATGGTACAGCGGCACGGCGTCGTCCCAGAAGCCGGGCCCGCCCTCCTGCATATAGGCCAACAGCCCGATGGTGCCCGTCAGGCTCGGCCCGCCGGTTTCCTCCTCCTCATCGGCCGCTTCCGGCGGCTCGCCGCCCCGCGCTCTCGGGGGCCTTTTCCGGCCGCCCGGCTTTCTCGGCT
>WQTL01000195.1 GCA_009786275.1 Bacillota bacterium
CGGCATTCTTGCCGCCCGAATGATTGTCTTGGCCTGCGGGCGGCAAGAATGCCGCCCCTACAGCTTCACCCGCATACTCCTCCAGCCCCCTCCTCAGCGTCCGTACCGCCACCAGAAAATTCCCCGTATCCACCGTGGACACATACCGCGGCTCCAGCGGGCACAGCGTGCGCGTATCGTACCAGTTGAGCAAATTGCCGTGCCAGCGCTCCAGGCGCTCGATGGAGCTTAAGGTCCGCTCCAGGCGCTCCGCCATGCCCTGCGTGTCGATCAAGTCCAGGTCCCGCGCCGCCAGGATACACAGCAGGTACAGCCCCAGGTTCGTCGGCGAGGTCCGCGCCGCCACGCGGAACACCGGGGCCTCCTGCACGTTGTCCGGCGGGAGCCAGTGCTGGTCCGCCGTGCACCAGGTCTCGAAGTAGCTCCACATCGCTTTGCAATAATCCTGTATGCGCGCCGCGTCCTCTTCACTGAGCTTCGGCGTATCTTTCCTGATCTTCCGCCCGCTCAGCGGCGCGAACAGCAGATCCGCCAGCAGCGCGATGCTGATGAGCCTCTGCCCCGCCCCGCCCAGCGCCAGCAGCGCCCCCCCGGCAAGCAAGCTCGGCCACAGCGAGAGCATCGTGCGCCAGAGCTTCTTCGCCTGTTCGCCCTGGGCGGCGGTGGTCCACTCCAGGCGCTTTTTGCGGGTAATGAGCCCCCGCCAAATCCCCCGTACAGCCGCGCAGGTATTCGTCCACGCCTCCTGCGCCAGCACGACCGCCTGCAAGGCCCCGCGCGTCAAATCCCCCAGCGCGGCGGGCAGCCCCCCGGCGTAGTAGTCCCGCGCCAGCATCGCCACCCCGCCGGAACAGAGACATCTCAGCGCGTTAATCACCTGCCCCCCGCACACACCCGCAATCCCCGCCAGGGCAAGCACCCACGCGATTTCCTTCGGCACGAACAGCGAGGCCAGAATCGCCGCCAGGCAGCCCGGCGCGACCAGCGAGCGTCTGAGATTGTCGAACAGCTGATACCGGCTCAAAAGCGGCAGCCCGCGCTTTTTGCGCAGGAACGGGAGGTTCTGCCAGTCGCCGCGTACCCATCGCTCCTGCCGGGTGAAATAACTCCCCTGCCGCGCGGGGAAACCGTCGGAGACGTGGACATCGGCTAAAAACCCTGTGCGTAAATACCCGCCCTCCAGGATGTCGTGGCTGAGCACCTGCTCGCTGGGGAAGGGGCGCGCCTTTTCCAGGGCCGCGAAGGCCTCGACGTCGATCAGCCCCTTCCCCGCGAAAATCCCGTGCCCGAACAGGTCCTGGTAGCGCTCGCTCACCCGGTTGGCGTAGGGGCTGCTGCCGCCCTCCCCGGCCATGGCGTGGGCGAACGCGCTTTGGCGCACGCTGTCCAGGTCAAGCTCCACGTGGGGGGCCAGGATGCCGTAGCCCCGCACGACCCGCCCCAGCGCCAAATCGAACCGCGGCCGGTTGCAGGGGTGCAGCGCCGCGGACACCATCTCCGGCACGGTATCCAGGGGCAGCCGCGTGTCGGCGTCCAGGGCCAGTAAATATTTGTAATCCCGCAGGTGCGTTAAGTCCCCGCACAGCAGACGGAAGGGCCCGGTCTCCCCGCCGTGGATCGCACCAACCAGGTCGCAGATCGCTCCGCGCTTACGCTCGCGCCCGGCGTAATTGCCCATCGTAGGCGAAAACGTCCTGTGCCGCACAGCAAGGAGAAACCCCCCGCCGTGCTTCGCGCACAGTCTTTCTGTTTCAGCGCGCGCGGCATTTAGAACAATTTCGTCCTCCGGCGTTTCAGCTTCATTCGCCCCCTTGAGGTCCGCCAGCATGCAGATATCCACGTTGGGGCCGCCGTTGGAGCTGTGCAGCTCCTCCATACGCCGGCCCAGGTCAGCGCAGGGCAGCAGGGCCGATACCGTGATGAGCGTTCTCCCCTCCTCAGGCACGGCGCCGCCCAGCTCCATGCGCGGCAGGGGGAGCGGCTGCGCCCCCCGCAGGAACGCGGCCTCCAGCAGCGCCCGCCCCAGCGCCGTGAGCGGCAAACACAGGAGAGGCAGGAGGAGCCAGGCGTTCAGGGCAAGGGCGATGCCGCCGGCAAGCAAAACGGGCAATAGGCTCTCGCAGGCCAGCAGGGCCGCCCCCCGCCTCGGGTGATACGCCCGCGCCAACAGGGAGGCCCCCACGTGGCGTTCCGGCCCCGAGGCCCCCATGGCCCGGCCCAGCAGGGCCCGGGCCTCCTCCTCCTCGCAGCGCCTGTTGCGCTTGGCGCGTTTGGCCAGCAAATACCGGTACATCGCCCGGCTGCTCTCCTCCATGCGGGGATAGACCCCGGCGGGGTCGCGGCGCAGGCGGCGCTCCAGGGGGCTCACCTGCTCCAGCAGCGCGGCGAAATCCATGTCCGGCAGGGCGCGCAGCCCCGTCACCGCCCCGCTGAGCAGCTTCAGCCGCAGCGCCGGGTCTTTCTCGCGAATCGAACGGACCGCCCCTTCCATGAGCGCAAGCCTTAGCGCCAGCGGAACCACCGCCGCTCCCGCCGAAGTGCACTTGTCCCGCAGCAGCGCCTGCGCCAACGTCTCCCCGTCCGGCATATTTCCCCCGGAACATAAGTCCCGGCAGATGCGCAGCGCCTGGAAGAAATCCGCCGGGCGCGCCTTGAGCCGCCGGAGCTCGCGCAGCGCGGCCTTGCCCTCCCGCTCCAGGAGGTAGTGGTTATCCCGCAGCCATTCCTGATACACCGCGCCGCCCTTGCCCAGGGCGCCTCTATACTGCCTGCGGAGCATGCGCAGCCCCCGCGCCGCCCGCGCGCGGTATCGCCTGACGGAACGCATAAGTTCCCCCCCTCGAAGCGCCCCCCTAAGCCCCCTTCCGCAGAGGGGGGCGGCGCGCAGCGCCAGGGGTGTCTCAAGCTATTTTTTCCTGAAAAGCAAGAAATATCACAAATCCCCTTGTAATGCCCCGTTTTTGTGTATATAATAAAAGGGGGGTGTTTGACCATGCCTAAGATCAACAAAGCGCTGCGCCGCGTGATGACCTCGCGCAACGTGCGGCGCCAGCGGCGCAAACGGGCGCGGCTGTTCACGCTGGCGCTGTGCGTACTGCTGTGCGCGGGGCTGGCCATGGCCGGCGTGAACTTAACCATGGCCCGTGCGGCCGCGCCGCGCATCCTCCCGCCGGAGGACGCCGCGCCGGCGCAAGGCGCGGACTGCATCCTCGTCCTGGGCGCCAAGGTGATGCCGGGCGGCGCGCCCAGCCACATGCTGGAGGACCGCTGCCGCCGCGCCGTGGAGCTCTACCATGCCGGGGCCGCGCCCGTGCTGCTCATGAGCGGCGACCACGGCCAGTGGGAATACGACGAGGTCTCCGCCATGAAGCAGTACGCCGTGGACAGCGGCGTGCCCTCCGCAGCCGTGTTCATGGACCACGCGGGTTTCTCCACCTACGACAGCCTTTACCGCGCCCGCGAGGTATTTCAGGCGAGGAAAGTCGTCATCGTCACCCAGCGCTACCACCTGTTCCGCGCGCTCTACATCGCCCGCCGCCTGGGGCTCGAGGCCGTCGGCGCGGCCTGCGACTACCGCGCCTACGCCACCCAGGCGCAAAACAACGCCCGCGAGTTCCTGGCCCGCTGCAAGGATTTCGCCAAATGCATTGCCCTCCCGAAACCCAAATACCTCGGCCCGCCCATCCCCTTATACCTCGACGGCGATGTGACGAACGACAGGGGCGTGGTGTTCGAGAAACGGTAGAACCAATTTGTAGGGGCGGCAATCTGCCGCCCGCACATAAACAAAATTACCCGCCGGTGCAAATCGGCGGGTTCTTATTTTATGTAGAGACGCACGGCAGTGCGTCTCCCTTG
>WQTL01000196.1 GCA_009786275.1 Bacillota bacterium
TGCCTTTTGTTTGCCCTGCACAAGCCCCTGGGGGTGAAAAAATCTCGATTTTTTTGCCATCAGGGGCTTGACTTTTTACCGGACGGCTTTCTTGAAATTATGTAGTATTATAGCACGGGCGTGGAAGGTTGTCAACATATTTTTTGTATCTTCTTTGAAAAAAGTGAATGAAACCAATATCCTCCGCCTTCAATTGAGTCCATTGCCGTAACCGCTGCGGCCATCAAATCAAAGGTTCCGGCTCCGGCGGATAGGAGTACTCCCAAACAGCGGCCAGCGTTACGTCCCTGTTGCCTATGAAATACGCACCCGGCTGGTATTGCACAGCATAGCCTGCCGCGCCAATTCCGTTACGCGTTCCCTGTTCTCCATGTCATAGCCCCCGTCATTCCAGGAATATCCAGGCGAAACCATCCGGGCCGCGCGCGCGCCGCGCAATCGCGCCGGCCGGGTAATGCATTATTTCCGCGCGCTCGGCCAATGCCGCCCGGATCATACGATCCAACAAGTGTGAATTTTTGTTGCATCGCCCCGGATGATATGCTATAATAAATCACATAAAAGAACAAAGGGGCGATTCGTGATGAAAAAAAGGCTGCACCTCAAGGGATTCTTTGCGCTGGCGCTGGCATTGGCGCTGACCGTCGGCGCCCTGCCGCCGGCTTGGGGCGCCTCCGGCGGCATCGAAGGGAAAGTGACCTACAATTCCTCCGCCGCCATGATGGGCTTCAGCGAAGCGGAGGTGGGCCAGACCATCTCGTTCCACTACAGCGACAGCTGGTTCGCCGCGCCCTCCACGCGGTTCAACCACGATTTGGCCAACATGAGCCTGCGCCTGGCCATCTCCGCCTGGACCGCGGCGGAGGCCTACAACGCGGACAACAAGAACTCCCCGGTGCTGGACAAAACCGGCTACACCAGGGCCGCGCGCAACGTGCGGGACCTCTATAAGGCGATTGGCTTCACGCCGCTGCGCTATTTCCACTACGACGCACCCATGGACGACGAGGAGGACAAGGCGGCCTTCTCCTTCGCCGAAAAGCGGCTGGAGCTGAACGGCAGGGACACCGTGCTGCTGGCCCTGGTCATCCGGGGCGGCAACTACGGCGGCGAGTGGGTCAGCAACGGCAACGTGGGTGACGGCATGAACCACGCCGGCTTCGAGGCCGCCGCAACGGAGGCCGTGAAGGAGGCCGAAAAGCTGCTCGCGGCCTACCCGAAAAACCTGGCGGTGAAGCTCTGGATCACGGGCTACAGCCGCAGCGCGGGGATCACGAATTTGGCCGCCGCCGCCCTGGACAGATCCATCGCGCAGGGCAAATCCCCGCTGCAAAAAGACAACCTGTTCGTCTACGCCTTCGCCGTGCCCGCCAACACGAAGGATCCCGAAGCGGGCGGCGCGATGTACTCGAACATATTTAACATCATCAACCCCGTGGACGTCATCCTGCTCGTGCCCTTCGACGCCTGGGGCTTCCGTCGCTACGGCGTGACGAAATACCTGGGCTTCCTGGAGAAGGGTGCGGAATATGACCGCCTGGACGCGGTCTACGCCGGGCTCTTCGATGGCCTGGTCCCCAAGGGCATGACGTTCGATTCCCACCTGGTCACCTGGGAGAATTTCATCACCCTCTATGTCATCAACGAAATTATCCCGGCCTTCATGACCACCTCCGAGCCGCTGCGCGGCATCCAGCCCTATTTTCAGAACCTGCTGCGCGGCATCTTCGTGCAGGACACCCTCATGCCCGACATTGCCACGGGCAACTACCGGCACGCCTATGACGACATTTTCGGCGAAAACGCCATATGGGGGCCGGTGCACCTGGCCGCCGCCGCGCTGACACTGCCGCTCAACGGCCCCGCCGCCCTGCTTGGCCGTGAACCGGTGATCGATCCGGGCGTGGTCACCCTGGCGGCCTGCATCGTGCAGCAGCTGGCGGCCCAGGTGCTCCGGACCCCGCCCACCCCGCTAAACCTCCTGCGCAGTGTGCCGATCACCCTGAACGCGCTGGGACGCGCCGTTTGGGCGGGCATCGGGAGCGACTTCTCCCCGGCGAGCATCGTGAACAATTTCATGATCGCCCACTCGGCGGAGTCCTACCTGGCGATGATGAGCCTACCGGCGGACGCGGCCTATGGCAGCGGGGAGATCAGGGGCCTGCGTATCGGTTGAACACACCTGTAAAAGGGCCAAACGCAGCACCCCGTCAATCCAAGGCCAACGGCACACAGCAGAAGGTCTATCAGATCGACCAGCAGGTGGCAAGTCTGACGGAGCAATGCCATGCCCTGGCAAGGCTGCACATGAAAGGCATTCTCGCCTCCGCCGCCTTCACCGCGCAGACGGTAAAACTGAACGGACAGCTCACGGGGCTGCGCAACGAGCGCCGGGCCACCCTGCGCATGAACGACAACGACGACCAGCTGAACGAGCTGCGCGCCCTGAACGACCGGCTCACCGGGCTGAATTTTCAAGATGAACTCAATGGGGAACTGCTCCGCGACGTTGTACAGAGCATCGTGCCAGGGCCCGCGGAGCTGTGCTTTACCCTGCTCGACGGTCTCGCGCTGACAGAGGCCCTGCCCAACATGGAAAGAAGGTGGAAACGATGACGAACCGATATACAGCCCCCTTCGGCTATCAAGACCCCGAAGGGTTGCGATGAGTGGGCGTACACTACCATCCGCTCCATCCTGCGTTCGGAGAAATACAAGGGCGACGCCCTGCTCCAGAAACCATATATCGAGGACTGCATCAGCAAGCGCGTGCGCAAAAACAACGGGGAATGCCCCCCATAAGGTGTTTATTTCAAATCAAAACTCTCCAACACATTCAATACTGAGGTGTGATATATTCGAACGCATTGATGTTGAGCGTGGGCGGCCGTCTGGCAATGGCAGTTCCTGCCCCACACTTCTCCTTACTCGTCTCCATCGTCAGCCCCGCCGCTGAGCCCCATACGGTACTTGATGTCATAGTTGATGATGTAATCCAGCTCCTCCTCCGTAAAGCCATAGTGCTGTGCCAGCAGGGTGTCGATTTGGTCGATGATGAGCTTGGAGAGCGATATTTTGAATGATTGCACACGCGTTAGTCCAACGGTTTTTTGGTTTCTATCAAGCCATCGGCTATTCTCGTTGAGGCTTTTCGTATAGGCAGCGCCAAAATCAGCCAAGGCATCCATCGAATCCCATCCTTCTGGCAGATAGAAATTCATAATATCGCTGGGGTTCAAGTCGCGAAGGTTTGACGACAGTGTATACCACCACCAAAATGTAGAACTGCTCAGCAAGGCAATCAGCTTGAGCGCAATAACGGGATAGTGTATTGCATCTCTTCTTCGCTGGACAGGCTTACAAAGATGGTTAATGCTCTATTGACGGCATCAAATAGCTTTCCCGGTCTCCAGGCATAGTTAGAGTAGTATACTGTACGGCCCTTCTCAATCACTTGTCTGACTGTTTTCATGCGTTGCGTCGATACAAGAGCAAGCGGAACTATCATTGATACATTCGCTGTTTTTTTGCATATTTGATAGGAGCGTTCGATGCACATAGCATGGATTGCGCCAGAGTCAAAAGTTGCAAAATAGGGTCATATGAATAACCGGAACCCCATACACCACTTGAAATACGCGGCCCGATGTGCTATAATAATAGGAGAAAAGCAGGGAAAAGGGGCCGAAAATGTACAAGAAGGCAGACCGGGCGCAGTTGAGCATTGAGGAATTCTACCTGCCATTCGGCGGGCAGTTGAACGCGGACAATCGGTGGGTAAAGCTGGCGCGGCTGATGCCGTGGGACATGGTGGAGGACATCTACGCCGAAAAGTTCAAGAACGACAGGGAGGACGGCGCGCCGCCAATCCCG
>WQTL01000197.1 GCA_009786275.1 Bacillota bacterium
CCCCCAAGCTCCCTCCCGTGGAGGGAGCTGTCGGCTCGGCCGACTGAGGATGTATCGCGGAGCGACGTTCCTGTTCCGCCCGCAGGCGGGGTGAGGATGTATCGCGCAGCGACAGCCACATTTCCGTTGTTTCCGCTATCTTTCTGCAAACCATATGAAACGTCTCGTCCACTTCTTGGTTCTTGAAGCGCAACACTGTCAACCCTTGCGCCTCCAAATATGCGCTTCGTTCCTCGTCATGCGCCAAGCCTTGCGGGGTATAGTGCTGCATCCCGTCCAGCTCAATCACAAGCTTCGCCTTGGGGCAATAAAAATCAACGATGAACTCCCCGATCACTCTTTGTCTGCCCCACCGCTCCGGCCGCTGTCTGAGAAACCCATACCAAAGATCGGTCTCCTGCTCTGTTGCGTTGTTGCGCAGTTCCCGCGCACAGGGCCGCAAACGACCATCGCTTTCAAGCATCCGGGTCGGTTGTTCCATAGGCAACCTCTCTCGCTTTCCACCTAATCCCCAAAGCTCCCTCTCGTAGAGGGAGCTGTCGGCTCGGCCGACTGAGGGTGTATCGCGGAGCGACGTTCCTGTTCCGCCCGCAGGCGGTGAGTGTGTATCGCGCAGCGACAATCAGTTTTCGCGCAGCGACATCCCTCTGCTCTTCGTCGTCCCTTACCCCCTAATCTCCTCTTTCCCGCCCATATACCCCCGCAGCACCTCCGGTATCCTTACGCTCCCGTCCGCCCGCAAATTATTCTCCAGCAGCGCGATGAGCATCCTCGGCGGCGCGGCCACGGTGTTGTTGAGCGTATGCGCATAGTAGTTCCCGTTCTCGCCCTTGATTCTGATCTTCAGCCGCCGGGCCTGGGCGTCCCCCAGGGTGGAGCAGCTGCCCACCTCGAAGTACTTTTGCTGCCTTGGGCTCCACGCCTCCACGTCGAAGCTCTTGACCTTCAAATCCGCCAAATCCCCCGAGCAGCACTCCAGGGTCCGCACCGGAACATCCATACTGCGGAACAGCTCCACGGTATAGCCGTATATCTTATGGAACCATTCCATGCTGTCCTCCGGCTCGCAGACGACAATCATCTCCTGCTTCTCAAACTGGTGTATTCTATACACGCCGCGTTCTTCTATGCCGTGGGCCCCGACCTCCTTGCGGAAGCAGGGCGAATAGCTCGTCAGGCACTGGGGCAGGCTCTCCTTCGGGTGGATGGTATCGATGAACTTGCCGATCATCGAGTGCTCGGACGTGCCGATGAGGTACAGGTCCTCGCCCTCGATCTTGTACATCATGGTGTCCATCTCGGCAAAGCTCATCACGCCCGTCACCACATTGCCCCGGATCATGAACGGCGGTACGCAGTACGTGAACCCCCTGTCGATCATGAAGTCCCGCGCGTAGGTCAGCACCGCCGAGTGCAGCCTGGCGATATCCCCCATCAGGTAGTAGAACCCATTGCCACTCGTCTTGCGCGCGGAATCCAAATCAATCCCGTTGAAGCTCTCCATAATATCCACATGGTACGGAATCTCGAACGTCGGCACAACCGCCTCGCCGTAGCGCATGACCTCGACATTTTCGCTGTCGTCGCGGCCGATGGGCACGCTTTCGTCGATCATCTGCGGCAGCACGAGCATGATGTCGTTCACCTGCCCGGCGAGCGCCTTTTCCTCCTCGGCCAGTGCGCCAAGCCTGTCACCCATGGCGGCGATCTCGGCCTTCTTCGCCTCGGCCTCGGCGAATTTCTTCTGCCCCATGAGCTTGCCGATCTCTTTGCTGCCCGCGTTCCTCTGCGCCCGCAGAGATTCGGCCTGCGCCAAAGCAGAACGATATTGCTCGTCCAGGGCGATCACCTCGTCCACCAGCCCCAGCTTATCCTCCTGGAACTTCTTCTTGATATTCTCTTTCACGGCCTCCGGGTTTGCCCGCACAAATTTGATGTCCAGCATAGGGTTCTCCTTTTATGTATGTAAGCATTGGTTGAATTGCGGAAGATTATGCGTTTGCCCACGCCCGAATATCATTCGCCGCGGGGAAAAGGGCAATGAGGGAAATTCCTACGCGCCCCCCAGCCCCCGTGCCAGCCCCATCAAATCCTCCAGGCTGTAGAACTCGATCACCAGCTGCCCGCTGTCGGAGCCCCTGGGCACAATCCTGATTTTCCGCCCCAGGGCCTCGCACATGCTCAGGCGCACCTCTTCGAGGACCTTCGGCGGGCGCATCTCCCGGGGCAAAATCTGCGCGATGATCTCCCCGCGGCGCGCCTCCTCCTCCGGCGGGGGAGCGGCCGCGCCGGCGTCCTGGTTGCGGCGCTTGATGAGCTTCTCGCTGTCGCGCACGTTCAGGCCTTTTTCGGCGATCTCCTGCGCCACGGGCGTGATTTCCACGCCCTCCTCCAGGCCCATCAGGGCCCTCGCGTGCCCCTCGCTGAGCTTCTGGTCCTTTACGAGGTCCTGCACCGCGCCCGGCAATTGCAGCAGCCGCAGGGCGTTGGCTACTTTGGAGCGCGACTTCCCCACCTGCCGCGCGGCCTCGTCCTGGGTGAGGTTGTGCTCCTCCATCAGGCTGCGGTAGCCCCGGGCCTCCTCCATGGGGTTGAGGTCCTCGCGCTGCAAATTTTCGATGAGCGCGGCCACCATGGCCTCCTCGTCGCCCATCTCCCGGATGACCACGGGGATTTCGTTCAGGCCCGCGGCCCTCGCGGCGCGCCACCTGCGTTCCCCGGCGATGATCTGGTAGGCCCCGCCCGGCACCGGCCGCACGAGGATAGGCTGCAGCACCCCGTGGTCGGCGATGCTGCGGCTGAGCTCTGCCATGGCCTCCTCGTCGAACTCCCGCCGGGGCTGTTCGCGGTTGGGCTCCACCTCCAGGATGGGCAGCGTCACCGCGCCCTCCTCCGAAAGGCCGTTGTCGAACAGGCTGTCAAGCCCGCGGCCAAGGCCGCCTTTTTTCACTGCTGGCATGAATGTGCTCCTTTACCCTTCTAATGGGGACAATAGTAAATTTTCGCTTTGTATCGCCTTTTACAACTGTTGCACCATTGGCCCTGCATGGCGCCGCCGCAGAAAATACACAAGTCATTTTTGATACTGTATTCCAGGTTCTTTGCAAAAGCTTCCTTTACCACATAAGCCCGGCTGCAACCCGTGCAGATATCGGCGTCTAAGCCTCCATCCACCTGCAACGCCCGGTCACAGTAAGGGCACCTCACATCGAGCAAAGCCATACATTCATCCTCCTGTTATCGTCTAATCCCCCAGGCTTCCTCCCGTGGAGGAAGCTGTCAGCCTCGGGCTGACTGATGAAGGCATCGCGGAGCGGCGCATCCCCGTGCGGTTTCCCCCGCTGTAGGGGTCGCTGCCCACAGCGGCCCGCCCTGAAAAAACCATTCTAAAACTGCGGGCAGATGTGGGCATCCGCCCCTACGGGCTGCGTCTCACCCGTCCACGTGAACGACCTGTCATTCCCGCACCGCCCGCACCTCGGCGCGTCCGCGGGCA
Source organism: Bacillota bacterium (assembly GCA_009786275.1). Lineage (GTDB taxonomy): Bacteria > Bacillota > Clostridia > Oscillospirales > Acutalibacteraceae > WRMQ01. Next base: position 3,497 of record WQTL01000197.1, read on the forward strand.
CCCTCGTCCCGCAATAATAGCAGGCCTTCAGCCTGCCGCCTTCCCCAGGCTCCCCAAGGGGGGCGGCTGAGGGGGTGTCAACTGTCAATTGCCCGCTGTCAACTTTCAATTGCCCTTCTCCTTGCTGTTGTTGCTCAAAAACTCCTCCGCCAGCTCCTTATACGCAAGGGTCCCCTTGGAGTAGCTGTCGTAGTACATCACCGGCTGGCCGAAGCTGGGGGCTTCGCTCAGGCGCACGTTGCGCGGCACCACGGTGGAATACACCCGGCGCGGGAAAAAGCGCTTCACCTCGTCCACCACGGCCTGGGTGAGGTTCAGCCGCCCGTCGTACATGGTGAGCACCACGCCCTCCACGTCGATGAGGGGGTTCCACAGGCGC
>WQTL01000198.1 GCA_009786275.1 Bacillota bacterium
TCCTCACCCTGCCGGAGTTCAAGGAGGCCATTGAGGCCGTGCCCGCCGCCGCCGGGGTTTACGAGGCAGTAGGCTTCGACGCCTGCCTGATGGCCACGGTGGATATTGTGGACATCCTGCGCGGGGACGCGCGCTACCTGGTGGCCTCTGAGGAGGTGGAGCCGGGCATCGGCTGGGATTACACCGGCCTGTTTTCCGCACTGGCCAAGAATACAGCCATAGACGGCGCCGCGCTTGGCAGGACAATCTGCGATACCTATTACGCGACCTGCGCTGAATTTGGCGAGGAGGGGGAAATCACCCTTTCCGTCACCGACATCGGCCGCGCGCAGGCGCTGCTGGAGGCCTTCCGGGGGATCGGCGACGAGGCGCTGCTGCTGGCCGTGGAGGAGCAGCAGGCATTCCTCAGCGCTTTCGGGCGGGCCGCCCGGGACGCGGAGACCTACGCCGGCGGCAACGTTGAGATGTTGGACCTTGGCGACCTGGTAACGCACGCGGGCAGCCTGCTCCCGAAAAACGGGAAAACGCTTCTGGACGCGCTGAAGGGCTGCGTGACCTACCAGGTGAAAGGGCCGTACCGTTCGAAGGCGAGCGGACTGGCCTGCTACTACAACCTTTCGGGGGACCCGGAATCCACGGCTGCGTACCTGACCCTCGGCACAAACATGGCATATGCGTATTTTCATGACTACGCCGTGCGGGGAGCGCTTTCCGAGGAGGCGCAAGCTTACGTCACGCAGCAGCAGCAACCCGCGCCGGGACCGGCGCCGCTGCCCCAGGCGGGGAATTTGAAACAGAGGCTGGATAATTTCCCGGTCAGCGTCGGCAGCGACGGCCGTTGGCGGATGGACCTGGGCCCGGAGCTGGCCTCAAACCTGGCGACGGTGCTGGTCAAGCTGATGTATGTATCTCCGGGCAGGGACGGCGGCGAGGGGTTCAGGGTTCTGTGGGGCACCAACCGCGACCTGCGCGCCGATTATCAAAAAGGCCTGTTTGTCGAGGACTTCGCCGACACCTGGGGCAGCATAGACGGCTGGAACGTGCATATGGAGCCCATCGGCATAGAGGAGGGGCGCATTCTGTACGCCGTGCCGATTTTGTTGAATTCGACGACGGGCGGGATGGGCGAATGGAAGGCCGACGAGGAGTATTCCCTGCATGTGGGCTGCGCCTACGATGCCGGAGGCAACAGGGAATACGAGATCCTCGGCGCGTGGAAGAGCGGCGAGGCGCAGCGGGGCGTGGCCAGCAAGACCCTCCACCAGCTCCAGCCGGGCGACGTCATAGAGCCGCTCCACTATCCCATGCTGCGCGATGACAGAGGCGAGCTGTATATTGACTACCCGCCGATGGGCATGGGCCTGCTCACGGTGGACGAATACACCGTGTTTTACGACAAAAGCGTGGGCGACGGGTATTACGCGCTGCTTTTCGAGATGATCGACTACGCGGGCAACCACTATTTCTCCCAGGAGGCCAGCCTGCGCGTCAGGAACGGCAGAATCGAGCGCCTGCCCGGCGGCATAGCGCCAGCCACAACCACGCAGCCCCCGGATACCATCAACGGGTACTATCTCAGCAAGGCGAGCTTTACCCAGGAGGGGCTCGGCAGGGAGATCGTTTACTACACAATCATCATCGACGCGGAGCGGTATGAGGCCATCGCGGGCAACCTCGGGCTGCCTGCGGGCAGCGACTCCGGCGGCGAGGGCTACACGATCCAGATCTATTCGGATACATTCAGCCTCGATCCCTATGTGGGGATGCAGCAGGTCTACTTCAAGGGCGAGTGCTTCGCGGCGAACACCATCAACCACCGGCTCGACATCGTGTGCGATGTGGAGAGCATCACCGAGGTCTGGTAAATCATCAATGAAGGAGCGTGCTTATCATGGCAGACAAGTTTTGCAGCAACTGCGGGAGCAAGAATCCTGAGCAAACGAAATTCTGTGCCTCCTGCGGGTCGCCCATGGCCGCGGCGGCTCCCGCCGCGCAGCCCTACCAGCAACCGGCGCAGCCCTACACCATGGCCCCGGTGCAGCCCGCAGCCGCCCCGCCGGGAAAGAAAAAGCGCACCGGCCTGATCCTCGCGGGCGTCTTCGGGGGCGTCGCGCTGCTCGCCGCCGCTCTCCTCTTCGCCCTTCCCGCCCTGGGCAAAACGAAGCAGGTAACGGATTACCCCATCACTCTGGGCCGCTACACCGGCACCTTGATCGACTACAAGGCGCAGGGCGAGGGCGCCTTCGTCTGGTCCAACGGCGACCGGTACGAGGGCGCCTGGAAGGACGGCCTGCGGGAAGGCAAAGGCACCATTGCTTGGGCCAACGGCAACGAGTATGCGGGGGAGTGGAGGAACGACCAAAGGAATGGCCAGGGCACCTACACCTGGGCTGACGGCGGCCAATACGTCGGCGAATGGAAGGACAACAACAGGAGTGGCCAGGGCGCCCATACCTGGGCCGACGGCGGCAAATATACCGGTGAATGGAAGGACGACCTAAGAAACGGCCAGGGCACCTATACAGGAGACGACGGCAGGGAATACATCGGCGCATGGAAGGACGGCAAAAAAGAGGGCCGGGGTGTTTTCAAATTTGCCAGCGGCGACCAATATGACGGTATCTGGAAAAACGACGTGAGGGAAGGCCAGGGTACCTACACGTGGGCCGACGGCAGAAAATATGTCGGCGCATGGAAGGACGGCCAACAGGAGGGCTACGGCACGCTCTATCGTGCCGACGGGACGGTGGACAGGCAGGGCCAATGGAAAGACGGCTCGTTTGTCGGCTGACATAAGGGGGTCGAGAGCTTCTTATCCTATTCGCGAAGGAGGATGGATTTATGGCAAAATTCTGCCCGGATTGCGGCGTGCAGAATCCAGACATCGGAAAGTTCTGCGTATCCTGCGGAAAGGCGTTTCCGCAGGCCGCGCTTATGCCGCCGATTGACCCCATAGCACAACCCCCACCCCCGCCGCCGTCCACTGTGCCTGCGCCCGAATCTCCGATGGAACCTGTCACGCAGCCTGCGGCGCCTGCCCCGGAACAGGAGCCCTCTGCAAATTTTACCATCGCCGGGGCATTGACAGCCGCCTTTTTGGCGCCGGGCCCGCAGTCCTTGGGGGACATCGTCATCGAAAAGCTGCGCCAGATCTGGACGAACCTCAAAAAGAACTGGAAGCGCACGCTGTGGATCAAAATTCTGGGCTCCCTTCTGTTCTTCGGCCTGTTTATACTGGCCACGATGGTGTTCCAGGGGATGATTGCCGACACCTACCTCATCTCCAACTGGGCGCGCAAGGGCGGGCTTTTCAAGCTGATCGGTAACCTGTGGCCCTACCTCGTGATTTCGCAGGACAGCAAGCTGCATGTGTTTAAGGGCCTGCAATTCCTGGAGGGCCTGCGCAAAATTTTCACTTCCATGCCCAAGGAAATCAAGACCTCCTACCTGGTCACGCCCCTGTACATGATCTTCCCGGCTTTCGTCATGTCCCTGCTCCTGCGGATCAAAGCGGGAGGCCGGCGCTTCTTCAGGGATCTGGCCGGGCTGCCCCAAACGATATTCAAGTATATGGGGCTCAAGCAGCGCGGGGCACAGGGCTACGGCGTGGCGATGGCGCTGCTGCTGTGTTTTCTGCTGCTCAACCCGGTCACCGCCGCGGTCCTGGCGCTGTGGGCCTTGATTTCGGTATCAAACCGCTACGGGAGCGGGCTGATGCTGTTTTTCTCCGCCGGGAAAATGGACATCAACCGTATCAACAATCGCGCCCCGAAGCACCGGGTGGAATCAGCGGTGGGCGCGAGCGGGGGCTTCGCCGTGGGGATGGTACTGGCTTCAGCCGTCAACCTGCTCGTCTGGCTGCTTTTTGAGTACCGGATGTGGTCA
>WQTL01000199.1 GCA_009786275.1 Bacillota bacterium
GGTATGCAGGCGCTTGCCCGCCTCGCCGGCGCGGCGGGTCAGCTCCGCCTCCACGAAGGTGTGGATATCCTCGGCCTGCATGTCGACGGCGAGGGCCCCGCTCTCCAGGTCCGCCAGGATGCCCTGCAGCCCTTCGCGGATGGATTCCCCATCTGCCTGCGTGATAATCCCCTGCCGCGCGAGCATCTCCGCGTGCGCCAAGGAGCCCGCGATGTCCGCGCGGGCTAAGCGGCTGTCCACCGCGATGGAGGCGTTGAAGCCGCTCGCCACCTGCGCGGCCTCCTTGCTGAAGCGGCCTGTCCAAAGTTTCATAAGCGCATTCCCCTTATTCTTTCTACATAATAACACAGCTGCTTCTAAAAAGCAACAGCATATTGTATAAAAATGCAAAAATTGCGGAATGAACCACAAGCTATTCCAATCGCGGTTCCGCCGCGATCTCCACCAGCGCGGCGTCGGCCTTGCGCAGCGAGAGCGCGCAGCCCCGCACCTGTATCTCGATGGGGTCGCCCAACGGCGCGATTTTACGCACCCAGATAGGTACACCGGGGGTCAGCCCCATCTCCATGATCCTGCGCCGCAGCGCGCCCCCGCCGTGCACGTGAACGACGCGCGCCCCGACGCCGGGCTTCAGGGTTTTCAGTGTACGCATGCAATCCCCCCCCGGAACATTATATCACGGATGGCGCGCAAATACAACCGTGGGGTGCCGCGCGTTTTTTGAAAATAATTGTTGAAATATGGAAATTCATGTGATATACTATGCTTGGCGCTCATCCAGGGGTGGCGGTTGCACCGAACCTTTCCTCTTTGCGTTTCGTTTTTCGGAGCGTGAATGAAAGGGGATGGTGCCTTTGATGGAAATACTTTGTGTTTTAAGGCGGGCAGTGGTGGAAACATACACGGCGCTGGCGGCGGATATTCCGTTCGCCGTCGCGGCTGCGCAAGCGGCCCTGCAATTGTTGAGCCGTTTGGCGAGACACATACAAAGAAAGAACCGCCCTCAAGCCTAACCAACTTGGGCGGTTCCTTCTAACTCGCAAGAGGAAAGAGGTGCAGCCGCAACTTGGGGCGACGCTGTGTCCTCGGAGTTCGCAGCTCCGGGGGCACTCTCTTTACGCCTTTATTATAGCGCCTGCAAGCTTTTTTGTCAAGCTAAATTTTACACAAAAAAGCCCCCGGCATCGCTGCCGGGGGCTTTGCTCTCCAATCCTTGAGCGGGGGTCTCAGTCGTCCTTTTTCTTCATGACGACGAACGCGGCCGCGGCCACCGCGGAAAGGGCGGCGAAGGAGGCGATCGCGATGACGGCGGCGGAGCTGTCGCCGGTGGCGATGAACTCGCCGGTGTACATGCCGCACAGGAAGGACACGAAGTCGTTGCTCATGGCCCCCTGGATCTTATCGGCCATGGCGGTGTCCTTCAGGCCCAGCTTTTCGATCAGGCTGTCGGCGACTTCATTGCCGGTTTCGGCGGGCAGGTTGCCGGCGTCTTTGGCGTCTTCGTCTTTGATGTCGAGCTTCTTGGAGACCTCGGCCCAGGCTTCCTCGAAAGCGGCCTTCAGGTCGTCGGCGCCGACGGTGGCGGAAAGATCCTGGAGGACTGCCGCGAGATCGTCAGCAGCGGATTTTTCCTCCGCGGAGGCCATCATGGCCATGGACAGTGCGAGCGCAAGCGCGAGAATGACTGCAAATACTTTTTTCATGGGGGTTCATCCTTTCCTGTATGCTATTATTTTTGTTTGCCCACAAGACAACTATGCTCATACATGATACCACTTTTTCGCCCGTTTGTCAACATTAATTTTGAATTTTCTATGAATTTACATGTCTTTGGATTGATTTTCCGCAGGAGAGCAATTTCATGGGGATTATGAGGGAAGCTTAGGCGTCCTGGTCGATATACTGCCAGGAGATCTTGATGCTCGTGCCGCTGGTGCGGTAGGTCTCGGGGTTGTCGCGCCCGGGGGCGCCCTCCCGGAAGCCGGCGTTCCGGATCCCGCCCGCGAACAGGTTCATCATTTCCTCGTTGGGGAACTGGATGTTCGTCACCATGATGATCTCGGACTTCTTGTTGTACTCGATATACGAGCCGGGCACGAAGCCGGTGAGCCACCAGGCGGATTCCGGGCCGCGGGTGAACAGGTACTTCGTGGCCTTGGTGGTCTGGTTCTGCTGGTAGAGGTCCATGGCCATCACGAGCTCCTCCTCCGCCACGGCGGCGTAGTAGTGCTCGGAGCTCTGGGTGCTGGGCTTGGTGTAGACGCCGATCTCACCGCCGAGCATCACCAGGCCGTAGCGGCCCTTCCACATCTGGACCATCCAGTCCTTCTCCACGGGCCTGCCCCAGTTGTCGGTCTCGTACTGGGGGTTGCCGCTGCTGTCGTAGAGCACCTTGCCCTTGTCCGCCCCCTCGGTGCCGATCTTGTACACGTAGCCGTAGCGGAATTTGATGCGCACGGTGGCGTATACCAGCTGGATAAGCGGGGAGGCCAGGTCGTAGATCTGGTTGAAGCCGAACTGCTTCTGCCAGGGCTCGTGCTCCACGTAGAAGATGCCGTTTTTGTCCATCTTGTAGCCCAGCAGCTTCAGGGCCTCCTGCCTTTCCCGCGGGGTCAGGTTGGGGTTGTTGTTGATGGACTCCTTTTCCGCCGCGTAGCGGTCGGTGGTGGCGGTGGGCTTGGCGGTGGTCTTGATGGCCTCGGCCGTTTCCAGGGGCTTGGTGGTGGCTTTTGTGGTCGCCTTGGTTGTCGGCTTGGTGGTGCTTACCGCCAGGTTGCCAACGCTGGTGATATCGACGGTGCCCGGCTCCTGCGAGGAATCGCCCTCGGGGGCGTAGAGCGTACGCAGGCCGTTGACCTCCTCCACCTGCACCGGAATGGCCTTGCCGTCCACCGTGATGCTGGTCACGTCGCCGGAGTCGTCAATCTTGCTGACGTTGGCGGTGATGACGCTCTGGTCGCTCACGGCGACGGTATCGTTCGAGGCGGAAAGCAGAAAATACAGGCCGAGCACGGTGACTTTGTTGTTGTCGTCGATGGTCCCGAAGCTGATCCAGCCCGCCGGGATATCCATGCCCTCCTGGGCCAGGTTCTCGCTGGTGTATTCGTTGATGGTGACCTCGGGTTCGTCGTCCTTCTTGCAGGCGGCCAGCGCGCCAACCAGCAGCACGGCGCACAGGGCAAGCGCGAGGATTCGTTTCATTGTTGTTCATCCTTTCCCGCATGAAATGGTGTTTTCGTGCAACAAATCATTAAATCCCGTAGAATCTACGGTGCAAATTTAAAGATATTATAGCACACTTCAACGAATTTGTCAATCACAAATTCTGGTACGCCGTCTCGCAGTAGGCGCAGCGGTAGAGCGGCGGGGTTTGACGCGCCAAACGAAATACCTGGTCCACCTCCTGCTCCGCCGTGGTGATGCACCGGGGGTTTTTGCAGCGGATGACGTTGACCAGCTCGCCCGGCAGCCGCAGCTGCTTCTTCTCGACGAGCCTGCCGCCCCGGATAACGTTGATGGTGATGTTCTGGTCGATGAAGCCCAGGGCGTCCAGGTCCAGGTCGATCATCTCGTCGATCTTGATCAGGTCCTTGCGGCCCATCTTGCGGCTCTTGACGTTCTTGATCACGGCGATGGTGCAGTCCAGTTCGTCCAGGCGCAGCGCGGTGTAGATCTGCATGGCCCGCCCGGCCTGGATATGGTCCAGCACGATGCCGTTGGTGATGGAGTCGATGTTCATAGATGTCAGACCTTAGATGTTAGATTTTAGATGTTAGATTTTAGACTCCAACTCTTCAGTCCATACCTCCTAATAGTCATGATTTATCATCATCGCGGTGAACGAAAACGCTTCGTTCGCCGAGCGATTGATGAGCAAATGTGGTATAATGTCCTAG
>WQTL01000200.1 GCA_009786275.1 Bacillota bacterium
CCCGCAGCGCCTCCTCCATGGACGGTGCCTGCTCACCCGCCTCCACGCCGGGCAAAACGGGCACGCGGTACTGCCGTACCCGCCAATCTGCCCGGATAAACGTCTGCACCGCCCAGGCCTGCCGCGCGTCGCCGCCCACGACAGCAATTGTATATGTATGTTGCGTATCCAAAAAAATCCCCCCTGTCAGGATAGTATATTCCTGACAGGGGGGAGGGGTGCATATTTTGAGCTTACGCGGACTGCCGTTGGATCATGGAAACCAGCGTATCCGTGAGCGTTGCGGAAAAATTGATGCCCATCCTTTCCGCGGAGGCGTTGACCCAGGCGGGGATGGTGATGGTCTTCTTCACCAGCTGCAACCCGTGCTTGCGCCGGTATTCCGCTTCATCAAATTCCACCAGGGCGACAAACGCGCCATCTTCGCAGACAGTGTCGGCAGGATTGCCGGCGGGCGGATAAGCGAAAGCTCCGCCCTCCCCTTGCAGGTACAGGCCAAGCGCGGCAAACGCCATCTCATAAGCTTCCTCCAAGGTGTCGCCCTCGGTGAAGCAGCCTGGCAAATCGGGAAATGAAACAGAATAGCCGGTTTCCTCCGGCATAAAAATCGCCGGGTAAAAATATTTTGACATGCGAATCCTCCTTTAAGCGGGCTTATTTCAGCCCCGCCTGTTTCAGTATTGCCTGTTCGGTTCCTTTTTTCAGCGTTCCGCTGTGAACGGGAACGATTATAACGACTCCATTTTTCTCAAATTTTTGATGCGAGCCGTTCGCACTCTTGTATTGAAAACCATTCGTTTCTAACAGCTTAATGATCTCCCTTGGTGTCATCGGCATTCGCAGCGCCCCCTCTCATCGTTATCATTATAATACGTATTAACACGTGTGTCAAGCATATTAAAAAATATCTTGCATTCCTCCCTGCTCGCCCGCCTCCACGCGGGCATAACGATGGGGTGAGGGCTTTTTGGGGCGGATGCGGAAAAGGCGCATCAGAGCTCCCGCGAATTTTCTTTCAGCAGATCAAAGCATTTGACAAACCGCTCGTCGCCGCGAATGAAGTCGAACTCCGGTTTCATCAGGTGGTCCTCCCAGAGGAGCCAGGGCAGGTTGCGCGGGGTTGGCCAGGGGTAATAGTTGCTGCCGTTTTCGGTGGTCTGATACATCTGGTCAATGTGCTGCATGGCGCCCTGCGTCGCCGCGTCCACGTAAGCCAGGGCGTTTTCGATGTCACCGGCTTCGCAATACAGCCCGGCAATGTGAATGTGCAGGAACACCTGGTTGATCAAGTCGATCTCTTCGCCGCAAACGGAATAGGCCAGGCGTTCGATCTCCAGCTCGGTTTTGTGGTACTCGATTTTTTGCGGAGCGTCCAGCTCAGCTTTTTCAGCGTACTCGCCGATGAAACCGCACAGCATAATCGTAAATCTAGGTATGCTGTTCTTTAGGTTTTCCAGCAACTCCTCGCCTTCCAGCACATATTTTAAAGTTAAATCCTGCGTATAGAATGCTTCGGGCAATGTATCGACAATTTTTCTCGCTTGTTCTTTCATGTCCCATTTGGCGTACTGCCGGACGATCTGCCATTTTGCCCACAGCGTTGTGTTCTGGTCCGTACAGTATTCCATGATGTTTTCGCCGACGGCGATGATCTCGTCCCTGTGGCTGTCGGCGTCGTCCGTGCACAGCGCCTGTATCAGATAGTTTTGCAGGTAATAGTTCACAGGGTATTCCTTCACGGCCCTGCGCGCCATCTCAACCGCGCCCGCGGCATTGCCCACGTTGAGCAAATTGCAGATGTCGCGCCGGTAGTCCTTCACTTTTTCCTCCCCGGCAATTTGCTGCGTACCCAGCAGCTCGTCCACCGTGACTTTGAAGAACAGCGCGATGTGCGGCAGAATTTCGATGTCGGGGTAGTTCGCCCCGGTTTCCCAGCGGCTGACGGACTGCGGCGACACGTGGAAGATGTCCGCGATCTGCTCCTGCGTCAGGTCATGGGCGCGGCGCAGCTGCTTGAATTTCTCGCTGAAATAGATTGACATTTGATATACCTCTCTTCGCTTGGGCTTTGCTGATATTATACGTCGCCTGCCATGTCCCGTCAAGCACTCATTCCGGGAGGGATTATCAAGCGAAACGAGGAAAAAACCCTTGCATTCCTCCGAATCCCATGCTATAATAAACAAAACAAACATTCGGAGGCAATATGCTGGTCTACCAATACGACGGCACGCTGGAGGGCTTTTTCTGCTGCGTGTACGAGAGCGTCTATCAAAAGGAGCGCCCCGAGGCCGTGGAGCCCGAGGGCGCGGCCCAGTGCCGCCTGCTCCCGCCGAAGTACATCGAAACCGACCCGGAACACGCCGGGCGGGTGCGCCGGGCCATCCCCGGCAAGATTTCGCCCGAGGCCCTGGACCTGACGGAGACGGTGTTCTGCTCCTGCCTGGAGGACAAGGAGACCCGCCTGTTGTATTTCCTGCTGCGGGGCTTTCAATCAGGCGGCGGGTTCCTGCGGGCGGGCTACAGCGACCCGGAATTGTCCGTGCTGCTCGGCGCGCGGCGGCACCTGATGGGCGAGGCGCACCTGCTCAAGGGCTTCATCCGCTTCGCGGACGTGGGGGGCAGCCTGGTGGCCACCATCACGCCGAAAAACTACGTGCTGCCCTACATCGCCGGGCACTTCGCCGCGCGCTATCGCAATGAGAATTTCCTGATCTTCGACAAAACGCACCGTGTGGCGCTGCTGCACGAGGACCGGCGCATACGCATCACCGCGGCGGACGGCATCGAATTCCCCGCGTTTTCCGAGCAGGAGGAGCAATACCGCGCGCTGTGGAAAAAGTTTTATCAGGTGGTGGCCATCGAGGCCAGGAAAAATCACCGCTGCCGCATGACGCACTGCCCGAAGCGCTACTGGGGGAACATGCTCGAAATGGAGGAGGCACGGCCCCTATAGCCTTTGTGGCCGCCGCAAGGATGAAACCAACAAAAAACCCAGGCGGCAGCGCGTTGTGCGCCGCCGCCTGTTTTTTTCTTGCGAGGTTTACGGATTGATGAACCACATCCAAATCCAGCCGAACAGCAGGATGAACATGAGCCAGTTCCAGAACGTGGACTTCCATTTGGTGGTGAAGATATACTTGTCGGGAGTCGGCGTCGGGGTGGGCGTGGGCGGCGGGGTCGGGGTGGCCGTCACCGCTGGGATATTGATCTTGAACGTGGTGCTGTTGCCCCGGCTGTCCGTCACCTTGATGGTGGCGGTGGTCGCCCCTGTGGCCCCCGGGCGCGTGCCGGACAACACGCCCGTGGACGAGTTGATTGACAGCCAGCCCAGATTGTCGAGGAGCTCGTAGGTGTAGGGCGCGTATCCGCCTGTAACCGCGCCGGCGATACTCACGTTCCCAAGGGGCGTGTACTCCGTGCCGCCGGGGATGCTCACGGCCCCGGGATTGCCTGCCAGCGCCGCGGGCGCGGCGGCCATGGCGCCGACGGTGATCGTGATTTCCTTCCAGGCGGCGGTGGGTGTCGCGCTGTCCGTCACCCGGATGGTGACGCTCGTCTGCGCGGCCTGCGCCGTGGGCTTGCCGCTGAGGATGCCCGTAGCCGGGTCGAGATTCAGCCAGGACGGCCAAGTACCAATCTTGCTGAACTTATATGCCGGTGTGCCGCCGTAAACGCCTACGGATACGTTCACCTTGGCGATATCGTCGCCGGCCCTGCCCGCCGGGATATCGAACCCGGTGAACTTGAGGAAGGTCAGGGCCTGCGGCACGAAGGAGGGGGTGACGGCGCCCACGGTGATGGTGTACTCCTTATAGGCGCCCTTGGCGTCTGTCACCCTGACGGTGGCGGTTGTGGCGGGGGCCGCCGCCGTGGGCGTGCCGCTGATAACGCCGGTC
>WQTL01000201.1 GCA_009786275.1 Bacillota bacterium
ATGCGGACGAGCTTGTTGTGGCAGGCTTCTGCGTCACCCCCGCGATGCTGCTGCCGGGCTTCCGGGACGGCATGACGGCAGCCGAGTTCCTGCAGGCCATCGGCGTCACGCTGGACGAAGACTCCTATCTGGGCATCGACGATTTTGGGGAGGAGTATAGCCTGCGCTATGCGGCGGGGGGCGAAACGCTCCTCATGTCCTTTGCGAGCTACACAGTCTATGGCCCGGGCAAGCGCCCCCTGCGCGCGGACGACTATATCCTGATCCGCAGTGACGCTTACAGGGAACAGAACGAGGCGGACCTCGGCACAAGAATCCCCTGGGACATCATTCAAGCGGACAGCGACGCCGCCTGGGAAAAGAGAGGGCAATAGTTGTTTATTAGCCCATACAGCAAACGCGCCGCCTGCGCGCCGGGCCACAACAGATAGTACAGCAGGGCGTAGCCGTTGCGTACATTTGGGTCGCCGTTGTTCAGGCCCGCTTGCAGCCACGCGGCGGCATCCGGGCGATACGGGAAAATATCGGTTCCTTGCCGGAACGCGTTTTGGATGTCGCCGATCACCGCCATGAACCAGTGCACAATCGCGGGCGATTGCAGCGCCGTTTGGCAGAGCTCAATCTCGTCGCTGATAATCCCCCGCACGCCCTGGCCGATGACGGCGGATATGCGGTTGCGCTCGTTCACGGTCCAGGCGCGCACCGGCACGCCCGCTTTTTCGCAGGCGCGGACCAGCTTCGACGTCACGACGTTATACTGCGGGTGCAGCGCGTCGAGCCGGTGCGCCGCGATAAACGCCGCCGGGTCCGTGCGTATCTGCCGGTCGTAGTCGCCGCTTCCGTAGAGCAGCGCGATTTTCGCCGCCGGGTCGGCCGCCTTGCAGGCCCGGATGGCGTCCATGTCGAAGCTCTGGAAGACCGTTTTGCCCAGCAGGCCGCGCGCGCTGACCGCCGCGACCGCCTGCGCCGCGATGTCCCTGTCGTTGGTTTTCAGCTCGATCAAAATGAATTCCATGCCCGCCACAACGTCCAGGAATTCGTCGAGGGTGGGAATTTGCGTGCCCGCGAATTCCGGTGAAAACCAGGAGCCGAAGTCGTATTCCCGCAGCTGCGCGAAGGTCAGCTCGTCCACGCGGCCCGTGCCGTCGGAGCAGCGGTCGATGGTATCGTCGTGGGAAATCACCACGACGCCGTCCTTCGTCAGGAGGATGTCGTTTTCCGCGCCGTCCGCGCCAAGCTCGGCGGCCTTTCGGAACGCGGGCAGGGTGTTCTCCGGCGCGTAGGCGTTGGCCCCCCGGTGCGCGATCACCAGGGGCCTCGGCTTTTCCAGCGCCGCGCCCGTAAAGCACAGCAGGATGGCCGCCGACAGGCACAGAGCGCAGAAGCGCCGCGGGCAGTTTCTCATGATCTTACCTCCCTATTCCTGATCGTTTTCCGGCAGAACAAAACGCTCTCAGCAAATTGCGTCTTATGCCACAACCGTCACAACCGTGCCGATGGAGAACGTATTGGTTCCGTCCGTGATGACAGCGGTGACGGCCGCCGTGCCCGGCGCGAGCGGCGTGAGGATGCCATGGCTGTCGACGCTGACGTACTGCCCGCCTGTCGCCACGGAATAGGTGACGGGGTAGTCCTCGGCGGGGACCTTTGGATATTGCGACTCGATTTTCCCCTCCCTGGTGTCGTTGTAGGCCTCGCCCCACTTGCCGTTTTCGAAGGTGACGAAGCCGCGCAGCTGCGGCCTGCGGGCCACGCCGTCGGCGGGGTGAAGGGCGATTGTGAGTTCCTCCTGCCCCGCTATATTGGTGAAGGACGTGATTTCCGGCTTGCATGGGTTTGCCTTGAACCATGGCCCGTGCACGCTGACCTTCATCGTATTGCGGAAAGATTTTTCACCTGTGGTGTAGGTGACTGTCATGTCCGTTTCGCCCGTTTTGAAGGCGCGGGGGACGACCAGCCAGGCGTTGAAGGGCCACAGGCGCGGCACACAGGCGATCAGGTTTTTGTCGTAGCCCGAGAACGCGACCCCCGCCCCGCGCTTGCCCTGCGCATAATACGTGTCGAAGCTGTACACGTGAAAGAGGTTGCCGAGCACGGACCAGGGCCAGGCCGCCGTATGGATGACATGCCTGTCGGCGGAGATGCCGATGGGGTCCGTGACGGGATAGGCGGGGTTCCAGTAGCCCTCGCCGCAATGCGTCGGCACGCCCCCGGGGTCGGTGTCCGTAAGAGGGCCGGTGTAGGCGGACAGCCGCACCGGCTGGAACACGGTCGCCCATTTCCCCCAGGAATCCGCGCTGCCGGAGGAATAGGCGTAGCCGATGCGCAGCTTGTCGCCGTCCTCGGCCAGGTTGATGTGCCCATTGGGCCGCTTGGAGATCCCCATGTTGTGGCAGTATTGGTAGATTCCCGTGCGGACCACGCCCGCCCGTTCAAAATGCAGGCCGTCGTCCGATTCGTACAGGGCGATGCCGCTGTTGGCCGTAAACCGGTTGTAGGTGGCGAAGGCCACGAACTTTTCGCAGTCCTCGATGTAGGCCACGTCCCAGGAGTCCTCGCCCGCGCTGTTGTCCCGCAGGAACACGGCGCCCTTGTGCCGGAGGGCGGCGGGCCAGTTCGCGTCCGCGGCGTCCGCCAGGGCAACCTCGGTTGTGGTGTAGCCCGGCCCGGCCCAGGTGTAATAGCAGTACAGCGTGCCGTTCAGCTCCACGAAGCTCAGCTCGCCCGCGCCCCAGGCCTTGTCGGACTCGTTGAAATACACGATGGGCGCAGGGCTGCCGCCCCAGCCGCCGCCGTTCCACTTCTCGAAGGGCCCGTCCGGGGTCCTGGAGCGCGCCACGAAGCAGTTGTTGTTGATCCCCCCGCCCGTACACACAATCGTGGAGGTGTAGCCGATATAGTAGTACCCCCCGAAGAAGACCGCGCCGGGGTCGCAGACCGAGTAGTGGTCCATGGAATCGGGCGTGGGGTACAGGACGACCTTTTCGGCCGTCCAGTCGGCATAACCCGCTGCCGTGCTATACTTCTCCGTATGCCGGTAGGTAAACCAATCCCACTCGTTTTGCGAGCCGGGCGAGGCGAACCACACGTCGGCCCTGTCCGTGCCGGGGTAGTACATGATGCTGGGCCCGTAGCGGTAGCCGGAGCCGGTGCCGCCGCGCAGCGCGAACATCTGGCAGCCCCCCGGCAGCGCCTCCATGGAGATGTGCTCCCCGGAAGCGGCGGCCGCGGCCGGGCTGAGCCCGGCAAGGATACAGGCGATTGCGCCGATGACCGCGATGGGCCTCTGGATTGTTTTTTTCATGGCGGGCCTCTTTTCGAATACGGTTTGTTGAGACATTTTTCCGTATTATTTTATCACAGCCCCACGCTTATTGCAATCCCTGTTTTCAGGACATCGCGATAACAAAACGCCCGGGCGGGCGTTTTGTTACAATCTATCTTTTACCAGGCCCGGCGTATCCGCTCCATCGTTTCCGCCACGGCAAGGGCGAGGGCGGCGGCCTCCTCGTAGGGCACGGGGGCGGGGCGGGCGGCAATGCAGTCGGAGAAGGCGAGGGCCTCGCAGCGCATGGCGTCGCTGTGCCGGGTTTGCGGGAAGGGGGCCAGCTCGCGGGGCTCACCTTGGCGGGGGTGGAGGGTGATTCCCCGGAACTGAGAGATCGACCGGACGGTGATGGTACCCCCCGTGCCCATGATCTGCGACACGCCTCGGCTCTGGCCCAGCTTGCTCCACGTGAGCGTGACCGGGAACCCGGTGTAGCGCAGCAGGGCGGCGCCCGCGGCGTCCGCGCCGGCGGGAAGCAGGCGGGCCTGGGCCTGCACGCTCAACGGCGGGCCGAAGAAATCCAGCGCGGGGTAGACGCAGTAGACGCCCAGGTCGTTGAAGGCCCCGGTGC
>WQTL01000202.1 GCA_009786275.1 Bacillota bacterium
CCCCCCGCTCCGACCAGCGGGCGCGGGCCTCCCAGTACGCGGACATCGGCTCGATGCTCGGCGGGCTGCTGCCGGCGCTCACCATGCCGATGCTCAGCGGCGGCGGCGCGTTCGGACTCAACCAGCAGCAGGTGTACCTGATGTTCGCCGTGGTGCTGTGCCTGGGCGGCGGCTTCCAGAGCCTGTTCGCCATGGGGATGAACGAGCGCGTGCGCTCCTTGCCCGCCCCGGGCGGCGGCAAAAAGGCCCATGTGCTGGGGGACCTCTGGCAAAATCTCGCCGACCTGCGGCACAACCATATCATCCTGCTGCTCCTTGCCAGCGAGGTGCTCAGCGCCCTTGCCCCAAACGTGACGGACATCTACATCTACCAGCAGCTGAGCTACCAAATCGGCGGCCGGACGATCTCCGCGGGGCTGCTTGTCACGATTTTCAGCGCGGCGGCGCTGCTGCCGGGCGGGGTGCTCAAGTTCTTCGCCACGAAAATAGCCGCCCGCGTGGGCGGCATGAAGCGTATCATCGTCATCGCCCGCATCGCGAGCGTCGTCACCGGCGTGCTGGGCTTCCTCGTGGGCATCAAGTCGGTCTGGGCCCTGGCGCTGGTGCAGCTCATCGACGGCTTTTCGAACCTGCCGGGGAGCCTGAATTCCATCGCATGGCGCGCCCTGGTGGGCGACAGCGTGGACTACGTGGAGTGGAAGATCGGCAAGCGCACGGAGGGCATCACGATGTCGGTGCGCAACCTGATGGCCAAGCTGGGCAACGCCCTGAAACGGCTCATCCAGGGCTACACCCTGAAGTTTTTGCAGTTCGACGCCGCGCTCGTCCCGAAGGGCCTGCCGCAGAACGCGCATTTCCGGCGCTGGATCTGGCCGGCGTTCCGCCTGGGGCCCGTGCTGGGGATGGTGCTGTCCCTCGTCCCGCTGCTGCTGCTGAAATACCCGGAATCCCTGCGGCACCAGGTGGAGGAGGAAATGGCGCAGCGGCGCGCGCTGGCGGAGGCCTGCGAAGCTTCCGAGGCAATCCATGATTAGCGCATGGCAGTACCGCCCGGCATATAAAACCTCCCCGCCCTACCCCTTCCTCACCCGGAACATCCCCTCCATTAGCGTCCAGTTCGCCGCGAAGGGGTTGTTCACCGTCCAGTAGCTCACCCCGGCGATGCCCAGCGCCCGCACGAGCTCCAGCTTGGCCTGTATGCTGCGCGCGTCCTCGAACCACACCTCGCGCCGCTGCCCGCCCGCCTCGGTATAGCGGAACCAGGGCGCGCGCGCCGTCTCGTCGAACTGGATACTCACCCCGTGCCGCGCGGCGATCGCCACCGCCCCGGGGTTCTGCACCACCGTGGCGTTGGTCCCCTGCTGAAAGGGAATCCGCCAGTCGTAGCCGTAGTTGGGGATGCCCATGAGAATTTTCGCCTTCGGCATGCGCGACATCGCGAATTCCACGGCCCGCCGCACGCCGTCGATGGGCGCCACGGCCCCGGGCGGCCCCCCCTGGTGGTGGAAGTCGTAGGTCATCAGCGTCACAAAGTCGTTGTATTTCCCCTGGGCCCAGAAGTCGAAGCCCTCGTAGAGCAGGCCGGGCTGGTCGTCGGCCATCTTCGCGGGCACCGCGCTGGTGAGCAAAAACCCCTCGTCGTGCATCCAGGCCCTGGCCTTGGCCAAAAAGCAGTTGAGGCTCTCCCGCACGGCGGCGGGCACGTATTCGAAGTCCACGTCCAGGCCGGTGTAGCCCTTCTCATGCATCACCCGCACGCAGCTTTCGAGCAATCTCACCTGCGCGGCGGGGCTTTCGAGCAGCGCCTGCGCAATCGCGGGCTGAAACCCTTTGCCCTCCTCGATGTTCGCGATCACCATGTGCGGCCGCACGCCGGCGGCTTTTGCCCGCGCGATCACCCGGGCGTCGCCCTGCATGGGCGTGAGCTCCCCTGTGGCGCTCACCCTGCTGGCGAACACGCTCAGGAAGGTCAAATGCCGCAGCGCCTCGTCCAGGGCCTCCTCGCGTATGGTGGGGTAGCAATACCCGTTGACGGTGATCTCCCCCCGGGTTTTGTCCGCGCCGGGGATCACCAGCGCCTGCCCCACGATGATCTGGTCCGGGTTCTGCAAGCCGTTGGCCTCGGCCAGGGCCTGCGGGCTCACCCGGTAGCTCTGCGCGATCCGGAACACCGTATCCCCCGCGCGCACAGTATGGACGGTCATAACTCATTCCCCTTTCTTACACCCCCTCTTCCCTGCGCGACAGAGGGGGAAATGTATATCCTATTTTTATTGCATTGCACCAAAAATTATGTTATACTCCCCATATGACAAAAACACTCTACATCACCGACCTGGACGGCACCCTTCTCAGCCCGCGGGCGGCGCTCTCCCCCTTCGCCGCGGAAACCCTGCCGCGGCTCCTGCGCGGCGGGCTGCAATTCACCGTGGCCACCGCCCGCACCTGGGAGAGCTCGCGCTTGATCCTGCAAGACATCCTCCCCCTGCCCGTGCCGATTGTGCTGCAAAACGGCGCGTTGATCTTCGATACCCAGACGCAGCGCTACGTCAAGAAAGAGATCATCCCCGAGGCGAGCGTCCTCGCCCTGCTGCGCCTCGTGAAGGCCCACAACCAGGCCGGCTTCCTATACAGCATAAAAGATGACCGCATCTGCCCCTATCATGAGGACCTGGCCGGCCACCCCGTGCTACAGGATTTCCGCGAAACGCGCATCCGCTACTACGGCAAGCGCTTCACCGAGGTGCCCGACCTCGCGGCCCACGCGGGCGAGGACATCGTCTACCTCACCATCCAGGGCGCATTCGCCGACCTCGATCCCCTGCGCGTGAGCGTCGAGGCCTTGCCGGGCGTCGCCTGCGTGCTCTACCCGGACTCCTACCTCCCAAACAACTGGTACTTCGAGTGCTTCAGTGCCAGCGCCACGAAATACAACGCCGCGCAATTTTTACGCACGCAATACGGCTTCGACCGCGTCGTCGGATTCGGCGACAACCTCAACGACCTCCCCCTCTTCCGCGCCTGCGACGAGGCCTGGGCCGTGTCCAATGCCCGCGAGGAGCTCAAGGCCGCGGCCACAGGTGTCATTGGCTCCAATGAAAATGACGGGGTGGTGCAATTTTTGAGCTTTCACATCCGCCCCGCCACAATCGACGACGCCCCCGCCTGCGCGGAAATCCATTGTCTCGGTTGGGAGGCCGCCTACTCCGGCTTCATCCCCGTTGAGGCCATCGCGAAAAAGAACGCCGAGCGTCCGGCGCGGTGGCCCGGCTATCTCGCCAGTGGGCTCTACGACTATTACGTGCCCGTGCTGGAGGGCCAAGTCGTGGGCTTTCTCTCCCTGCGCCCGCCGGAGGCCAGCGAAAACCTGCCCGACTGTTACTACGAGGTCGGCGGCCTCTACCTGCACCCTTTGGTCTATCGCCAAGGCATCGGCCGCAAGCTCATGGCTTTCGCGGAAGAGCGCGCGCGTGAAAAAGGCAAAACCGCGATGATGCTCTGGGTCTTCAAGGACAACGCGCCCTCCCGGCGCTTCTACGAGGCCTGCGGGTATCATCCCGACAGCGCAGTGGAAGAACACGAATATGGCCGCACCCTGCGATCATTGCGCTATGTGAAGGAGCTATGATATCACCCGCTTCCCACCTAATCCCCCAGGCTCCCTCTCGTAGAGGGAGCTCCCGCCTCGGGCGGGTGAGGGTGCATCGCGGAGCGACTGACCCCCATGCTATGTGAAGGAGCTATGATGAATCTGGAAATTCGAAAAGCTGTATTGGACGACGCCCCCGCGCTCACGCAGGCGCATATCCGCTCGTGGCGGGCGGCCATGTCCGGCTTCATCCCCGCCAAAGAGGTCGAAAAATTCTGCGCCAGCCGCCCGCAGCGCTGGCAGGAGAGCCTTTCCCGC
>WQTL01000203.1 GCA_009786275.1 Bacillota bacterium
GGGGGGAGCCTTACACCTCCTACCCGCAATGCGATATCCACCGTACCCCCAGCAAACAAGTATGCTTCCGATACGTGATCAACCCAGACCGGCGTTTCACCCAGCGGTAGAACGGCAGCCCGCTGCGGTACTTCGAGTCGTCGCCCCAAAAACTCACGTACCACGTGACATTCCTGCCCCTCGACTTGGATTCCTGCCAAGACTGTCTGGCATAGCAGTTTTCTTTGTGAAAAACGAACAACGGACAAATGACGTAAAGGAATCCCATACTGAGTGCGAACGGCGTGAGGAACAGAGCCAACACGCCCACGCATATGCTTACCACCAAATCCGGGGCCCATTTCCAAAACAAGTACACGATCCATGCGTCCAGCGGCAGCGAAGGAATCAGCATCCACAGCATTGTTTTCCATCGTACATATTTATTCACGGCGATGGCCCGCATGCGCGCCGTCGGCAGAAGCAGCAGCCACATTCCCGCGCAAGTATATGGTATCCACCACATCTCACGCGGCATTACAAAAAAGAACGCGGCGATAAACACAGGTGCCAGTATTACGAGAATTTGCCGGGTTCGCAGCAACATCATATATAATAAAAGCACAATCAATTCCGTCGCAAGAACCCAAATAAGCCAATCCTGCATAGCCTCATTCCGCCCCTTTCCTTCCACCTAATCCCCCCAATTTTCCTCCTGGGAGGGGTGCCTCCGCAGAGGCGGGGTGGTCGTAGGGGGGTGGCGCCGCAGCGCCGGGGGGAGCCAACCAAGAGCTGTCGCCGCAGCGTCGGGGGGAGCCAAAAAACCTCCCCCCATTCCTCCCATCATTATACCACGCTTTCCCGTGCATTACAACAGATTTTTCATCACGCCCAAGAGGGAAAAAAGTCACACCCACTCCCCGCCCTTCATCACCCGCTCAATCTGTATGTCCTGATCAAACACCGCCAAATCCGCCCGCTTCCCAATCTCAATACTCCCAATCTCATCGTCCATCCCCATAATCCGCGCGGGCGTCAAGCTCATCATGCGTACCGCGTCGTGCAGCGGAATCCCCGCCTCCAGGGCCGTGCGCAGCAGCCTGTCCGCCGTGGCGATACTCCCGGCGAATGCGCTGCGGTCGGGCAGTTTTGCCACCCCGTCCTCGATGACCACCGGCAGGCCGTCCCCCAGCGGCCCGAGGATCGACGTCCCCGCCGCCGTCCCCGCGCACCGCATGGAGTCCCCCGTCAGGCAGACCCGCCCCGCCCCTTTTGCCCTGTAGACCCAGCCCAGCAGCTCCGGCGGCAAATGGCGCCCGTCGGCGATAACCTCCGCCGTGGCCTCTTCAAGAATATACGCGCTCTCAATCGCCCCGGTGACGCGAAACCCGCCCCTGCGCGTGATCGTGGACATCGCGGAATACAGATGCGTAAAGTGCGTGAACCCATGCCGGAACGCCCGGGCAATCTCCCGGTAACTCGCGTTCGTATGCCCAATGGAGGCCAATACCCCCCGCCCCCGCAGCGCGTCCCCGAATTCCATGGCCCCCGGCAGCTCCGGCGCCGCCGTCCAGCGTTTGATATCCCCCGCCGCGAAGTCCAGCAGCGCCTCGTATTCTTTTGGGTCCGGGTTTTTGATATACCTCGGGTCGATGGCCCCGCGCATCTCCATACTCAGGTACGGCCCCTCCAGATGTACGCCGGGCATCAGCGAGCTCTTAATTTCTTTAAAAACCCGCAAAAATCGCATGATACTCTCGAAAGACGCCGCCACCGACGTCGGGAACAGTGTCGTCACCCCATGCCTCAGATGCGTCCCGGCGGCTGTGCGGAACGCCTCGGGCGTACCGTCCATAAAGTCCGCCCCGCCCGCCCCGTGGGAATGCACCTCCACAAACCCCGGCGCAAGATACAGCCCTCCCAGATCCGCCATAAGCCCCCCTCTGCCAGAGGGGGGTGGCCCGCAGGGCCGGGGGGTGTCAAGAATACTTGCAATCCTGCCATCTTCAATCAAAACACACCCGGGGATCACCCGATCCGGCAAAACCAATTTCGCATTGCACAGCCACTCAACCATCGCATTTCACCCTCCCGTATAGAAATCCCGCCTTCCACCTAATCCCCCAGGCTCCCTCTCGCAGAGGGAGCTCCGCCCGCAGGCGGTGAGGGTGTATCGCGGAGCGACGCATCTTCGTGCGGCCTTCCCTGTCCTGTAGGGACGGCACTTTTGCGAACCTTAGTTGCGCAAAAGTAGTTGCCGCCCGCATCAAAGAAAACCAGCCGCCCGCATTATTATTTATACCACTTCCCCGCCTTTTTGTAAACCCCCAATCCCTCCCCCTTGACATCCCCTTTGTTTTGCGCTATACTATTCCCATCCCAAAGAAGAGGAGAACACACATGCAGCATATCCAGACCATCGAGACCCGGGACCTGAAGGAGAGCGTATGCGCCGGCGGCTGCGGCGAATGCCAGACCTCCTGCCAATCCGCCTGCAAGACCTCCTGCGGCGTAGCCAACCAGCCCTGCGAAAGCAGGGATGAGGAATGAGGATACAGGATACAGGAAAACCCCTGAACCCTGAACCCTGTTCTCTTCCTCCTGTTTTGCACGCCTACGAGCTCCACGGCAGCCATATCGTCCTGGACGTCAACAGCGGGTCGGTGCACGTCACCGACCCGGCGGCTTTCTATGCCATCACCCATTGGGGCCTCCCCCCGGAAGCCCTGGCGGAAAAGTTCCCCGGCGAGGATTTAGGCGGCCTCTTCGGCGATATTCAAAAGCTCATAGAGCAGGAAAAATTATTTTCCCCGGAAATCCCCCTGCCTCCTGCCCCCTCGTCCCTGCCTCCTGTCAAGGCCTTATGCCTTCACGTCTCCCACACCTGCAACCTCACCTGCGACTACTGCTTCGCCCAGGCCGGGAAATATCACGGGGCCGAGGCCCTCATGCCCTTCGAGGTGGGCCGCCAGGCCCTGGATTTCCTGCTCGAACATTCCGGCGCGCGCCGCAACCTGGAGGTCGATTTCTTCGGCGGCGAGCCCCTGATGAACTGGCAGGCGGTGAAAGCTTTGGTGGCCTACGCCCGTTCCAAAGAGCGTGAGTTCCATAAAAACTTTCGTTTCACCCTCACAACGAACGGCGTTTTGGTCGACGGCGACGTCATCGCCTTCGCGAATCAAGAGATGTCCAACGTCGTCTTAAGCCTCGACGGTCGCAAAGAAATCCATGACCGCCTGCGCCGCACGGTGAACGGCAAAGGCAGTTATGATCTTGTCGTGCCCAAATTCCAGGCCTTCGCCCGGGCGAGAGGCGAAAAGAATTACTACATCCGCGGCACCTTCACGCATTTCAACCCGGATTTCACCCGCGACCTGTATCACATGGCGTCGCTCGGTTTCCGCGCCCTTTCGATGGAGCCCGTCGTCTGCGCGCCCGGCAGCCCCTACGCCCTCACCCCGGAAGACATCGAAACCGTCAAATCCGAATACGAAGCCCTCGCCCTGGAGATGGCCCGCAGGCGCGGCGCCCCGGACGAATTTTCCTTCTATCATTATAATCTGGACTTAAAGCACGGCCCGTGCATCCACAAGCGCGCGGCGGGCTGCGGCAGCGGCCGTGACTACCTGGCCGTCACCCCCACGGGCGAGCTCTACCCCTGCCACCAGTTCGTGGGAGACCCCGCCTTCCGCATGGGCGACGTCCGCCAAGGCGTCACCCGCCCGGATATCCGCGAGGCCTTCGCCGCCTGCACCCTCAACGCCCGCCCCGCATGCCACGATTGCTGGGCCAAGTATTACTGTGCCGGCGGCTGCGCGGCTAACGCCTACCACGCCGGCGGCTCCATCGGCGGCGTCTATCCCGCCGGCTGCGAACTCTTCAAAAAGCGCATGGAGTGCGCGATCTGGCTCGCGACGCAGGAAAAATCG
>WQTL01000204.1 GCA_009786275.1 Bacillota bacterium
GATGGAGGGCAGCTGCGCGCCTTCGGGCAAAGCGCCCGCGCATACCCTCTCCATAACCTGCTGCTTGATCTGCTCGTAGACCGGAACCCTGCTGTGCATATCGACGATGAATAGCAAGTGACCACCTCCTTTGGTTAAGTGTCATAGCTATGATAGCACAGTTAATGCGATTTGTCAAGGGGGGAAAACAAAAAAAGCACCAAAGCGGATTGGATCACCGCTTGGCGCTCTTTATGTATGGCTCCGGCGACGGAGCGTAAGGCTTTGCCGCTATCCCTTCCTCATCTTCTTCGCAATCCCCAGCAGATTTCCCAGCGCATCCTCGTCGAGGGTTTTCAGAACGGCAATGAGGTCATTGAGCAGTTTGGATCGCACATTCTCTGAAACTTGCGCGGGCGGCTGCCCCTTCGCGAACCAGACGAAATCACCCCGACAGTGCTTGTGGTAGCTGGCGATTTTCATCAGACCCAACGGCGGGAATTTTGCGGTGTAGGTGGGTTCCAAAAGCAGTATGTTCATGCGTCCTCCCATTCATTATCCTTAAATTTGCGCAAAAAAAGACAACGCCCTGTTGGCGCTGCCTTCATCCTATAGTTAAATCATAGCATGGATTTTCGGGATTGTCAAGATTTTTCAAATCCTCCTATAGCAATCCTCCTATAGCTAACGTATCAGCACAGCGCGCACAGGCGCGCCTTCACAACCGCCCAACTTCATGGGGAAGGCGGAAAGCGTGTAGTTGCCGGGCAGAGCCTGCGATAAATCCAAGCCCTCAAGAAGAACAATGCCAGCGCCCAGCAGGATGCGGTGCACCTCCATGGGCGCATCCACGGGGCCGACGCTTTGGCTTTCCACTCCCAACAGCCGGAGCTTGGATTGTGCGACGGATTGTGCGATAGCGGGCGTGATCTCAAGCTTACCCTTGAGAAGCAACCGTCCTTCGTGACAGTAAGCTGCGGCAATCGCGGCGGCATCCAATTGTTCCGCCACCAGGCACGGGCCGTAAAATGTGCTGAGATCCAACTCGTCCACCGCTTGCCCTTCCGCTATGAAATGCAGCGGCGCGTCAATATGCGTACCATTGTGTGAACTGAGCGAAAAATCCGTCAGTTGATAATTGTCTTCAGGCAGTTGCTTCACTCGCTCGAAGCTTGGTTTGCGGTCACCGGGGTATACATTGCAGGAAAACAACTCCTGCGTGATATCAATTATCTCCAAGTTGACGCCCTCCCATGATGTAATGATTGACCAAGTCCGCCACCTCGTCCGCAGTGATTTCCGTCGTATCGGCGCGGATATCCGCGTTCAGGCTTTGAATCTGGCGGTTCAGGGCTTTTGCCTGATTCACATTTATGATTTTGCTTGTGTTGCGCTGTGTGAGCCTTCTTTCGATTTCATCCTCGCTACATATAAGCAGAATATGTGATGTATGAAAGCCTCTGCCAGCGAGCATATCTGTCAGGCGGCTCAAGCGTTCGGCATTGGGAAAAACAAAAGCGACCACACAGCGGGAAAAGCCATAGTTCCTGAAATTCGAGCAGCAATCCACCAGGTTATCCTGCATGGCGTTGAGCCAATTCGCGTTGTTTTGATATGGCGTAATCCGGCCCACATCATCGCCGTCTATAACGGCAAAACCGTTCGGCAAGCGGTCATGCAGCTTTTTCAAAAGCGTTGATTTGCCAACGCCCGGAGCGGAATTGATGATGTATACAATACTGTTGGCCATGAAAGAGTGCCTCTCTTTTCAATCGCATATATTCTGTTCTAGCTGTGTAAGCAGGGGTTCGAGGGGCATAGCGAAGCCCTTCTTTTTCCCAAAGGTTCCACCTCATTATACCATGTCACCCGCTTGATAGCAAGATTTATCGCGTTTTCCCATGGATTCTCAATAATGCTAGGACATTCCCCACGCCGCATATATCATGACACCGTCAGCCGGTGATTTCCTTTCGGGCGATAATCTTCTGCCTATTGTAGCATAAAAAGCCTGAAAAGTCTACGCTAATAACAAATTTCCCTTGCATATTGTCTTATGCTTTGGTATAATAAATATATCCAACAATGAACGAAACGGGGAAAAGAATGATGCCTATCACAGCCGCTCAGGTGCAATCGCTGAAAAGGACAAACATCTCAAAGGATGCCGAAAAAACTGCCCAGAGGGCCAAGGAGATATGGAAGGGCCTGAAGCTGGTGCAGCGCGACGCGATCAAAGAGCTCGCCGGGGTTTCGTCGCAGTCCGTTTACAAAGTCTATAACGACGGCGGTATTTCGATCAAGCTGGCGATTGCTTTTGCGCAGACCCTGGGCATCAGCCCCTACTACCTCACCGGCGAGGCGGACGAGCCCGGCGAATGCACCGATTCGCTCATCCGAGAGTTGCTGCTCCAATGTGGATATCAGAAATTCGTTGCGGAGCTTGAACTACCCGAGGAAAAGCCTGCCAAGCGTAAATATACCCGGCACATTAAGCCCGAGGCGGATGAAACGCTCACGGAGGAGCTGCCGGCGGAAGATGCCGCAGCCGAAGAGCCTCCGGCGGAAGTACCTGCCCCACAGCCCACCCTCACCACGCAATTGCCGCCCGGCAGTGAAGCACTGACCGCCGAGGATCTGCAGGACCTTGTTTTCGCGCTGTATGTACAAGCGAAGGCGAGCATTCCCGGCTCGAAGGAGAAGCTGGACCAGATCAAGCAGGTCATATTTTCGTAATTTAGCGCTTGCAATTCTCAGCCGGCCGTGATATAATAGCCTCGTACAGTAAACGATTCCAAAGTTAACGATTCAACGCCCAAGGACTATCTGTCTTTGGGCGCTTTTTTTGTTTGGCGTACAAAGCAGTTCATTGGGTCATAACGCCCGACGGATCGTTTTTGCATATAGATCGGCCCTTCCTGGGGCCGTAACCTGATTCCCGGGGCCTGCCCCGTAATATACAAAACGCAAAAGAAAGGAACTGTAAAATGGCAACCAAGATCAAAGAAAAAGGCCGCACACAGGAATTCCAAGACGTGTTCCACGGCCTGTGCAAAACACACGGCAGCCGGTCTGTCTGGGATGATTTCCTCCTGATAGTCGCCTGTGGGCTATCCAACACGATTGACAGCGAGAACGTCGCGCATCGAACGGAGCTTTACGAGCAGACCATCAAACGGTACTCGACGGAGGAAGTGGGGCAACTCGCACAGTTGCAAGCAAACATGGTGCTGGCTCTGAAAGAAAATCCGGATCAAGACTTTCTTGGCGAGATATTTCAGGGTTTGGAACTGAACAACCGTCGGGCCGGGCAATTTTTCACGCCCTACAACGTCTCCAAAATGATGGCGATGATGTCATGCGGAAACCCGGCGGCAGAAATCAAGGAAAAGGGATATATCACGGTCAGTGACTGCTGCTGCGGCGCCGGCGGACTGCTGATCGCCTATGCCAACGCCGCGCGGGAGCAGGGCGTGGATGTCCGGCGGGACGTCCTTTTTGTAGCGCAGGATATCGACCTTACGTCCGTGCTCATGACGTATGTCCAGATCGCAATTCTTGGCTGCGCCGGCTACGTCATTCGCGGCGACACGCTGCGCGGCGACACGCCGGAACAGCAGGACGTCTGGTATACGCCGATGTACCCGCAATGGTACGCGCGGCACGGAACAAAACAAAATGAGGAGGAAAGTTGAAATGGGCATGGGCTCAGTCCAGCGCAAGACCTACACGACGAAAGTGGGCTATTTCAAGGTGAAGGACAACAATCCCATCTATGGCGGCGACTACTGGTTTGTCGTCCGTCCGCTGTTCGGCTGCGATGATGAACGCTTCTTCTACGTCAGGCCCCTTGACAATGGCGAATTCGAGGTGTTAGGCGAGGGCTATGTGATCTCGAAGCCCCGGCACCTGACCGAAATGCTGCGTGAGCT
>WQTL01000205.1 GCA_009786275.1 Bacillota bacterium
CGGCGGTCTACGGCAAGGTGGTCACGCGCGGGCGGGGCGGCTATTGCTTCGAGCTCAACGGCCTGTTCGCGTGGCTCCTGCGCCGGGTGGGGTTCGGCGTCACGGAGCATTTCGCCCGCTACCTGCGCGACGAACCGGCGCTGCCCATGCGGCGGCACCGGGTGTTGTTGGTGGAGGCAGAGGGGCAGACCTACCTCTGCGATGTGGGCATCGGGGGCTGCGTGCCCACCTTCCCCCTGCGTTTCGCGCCCTATCTCGAGCAGCCGCAGCGGCGGGACGTCTACCGCATCGCCCCCGACGAGGCACTGGGCTACGCCGTCGAGGAGCTGCGCCATGGTGAATGGCTGCCGCTGTTTTCGTTCACCCTTGAAAAGCAGTTCGGCGCGCTGGATTTCCTCACCACCAGCTGGTACTGCGAAACCCACCCGGACTCGGTCTTCCGCAAGGCGAATATGGTCTACATGCGCACCCCCGCGGGCCGCATGACCCTCGATGGGCGCACATTCAAAATCTTCGACGGCGACACGGTGACTGTCACGCAAGCGGCTGACGATGGAGAGCTTCATCTGCTGTTGAAGCAATATTTCGGCATTGTGCTGTGAAACCCTGCGCAAAATATGCGAGCAGCCCACCGCAAGTGCGATGGGCTGCAGATCTTTTTTCGGCTTTCGTCAAGCCGCCTTCTCATGCATCTCCTCCAAGTACTCATCATAGCTGATCTTCCTGTCATACCAGCACCCCGGCGTCACGTCGATGATCCTGTCCGCCACGGTCTGCGTGAATTGGTGGTCGTGGGAGGTGAACAGCACGGACTCGGGGAAGCGCTGCAGGCCCTCGTTGAGGGACTGGATGCTTTCCAGGTCCAGGTGGTTGGTGGGCTCGTCCAGCAGCAGCACATTGGCGCCGGAAAGCATCATGCGGATGAGCATCATGCGCACGCGCTCGCCGCCGGAAAGCACCCTGGCGGACTTCAGGCCCTCGTCCCCGGCGAACAGCAGCCGCCCCAGCCAGCCGCGCACGTCGCTTTCAAAGATGAGGTCGGAGTAGCGCCGCACCCAATCGATCAGGTTATCCTGCACGCCGTCGAAAAACGCGGCGTTGTCGCTGGGGAAATAGCTCTGCGTGGTGGTCACGCCCCACTTGACCGTGCCGCTGTCGGGCTCCAGCTCGCCCGCGAGTATTTTGAACAGGGTGGTCTTCGCCACGGCGTCCGTGCCCACGAAGGCGACTTTTTCGCGCGGCAAAATCGTGAAGCTCACATGGTCCAGCGTCACGCGGTCGCCGACGGTCTTGCACAGGTCCGTCACGGTGATGAGCTCGTTGCCGATGGCGCGCTCAGGGCTAAAGGCGATGTAGGGGAAGCGCCGCGAGCTCACCGGCAAATCCTCGGCCTTGAGGTTGTCCAGCAGCTTCTTGCGGCTGGTGGCCTGCTTGGATTTGGAGGCGTTGGCGCTGAAGCGCTGGATGAATTCCTGTAATTCCTTGATCTTCTGCTCGGCCTTCTTGTTCTGCTCGCGCAATTGTCTTTGCGCTATCTGCGTGTAGTTGTACCAGAAGTCGTAGTTGCCCATGTAAATCGCGATCTTGCCGTAGTCGATGTCCACGGTGTGGGTGCACACATGGTTGAGGAAGTGCCTGTCGTGGCTGACCACGATCACCGTGCTGTTGAGGTCCTGCAAAAACTCCTCCAGCCAGTGGATGGCCTCCACGTCCAGGTGGTTGGTCGGCTCGTCCATGAGCAAAATATCCGGCTCGCCGAACAGCGCCTGTGCCAGCAGCACTTTTACTTTGATATCGCCCGGCAACTCTGACATGAGCGTATAGTGATGCTCATTCGTCACGCCCAGGCCATTTAGCAGAATCTCCGCGTTGCTCTCGGCGCTCCAGCCGTCCAGCTCCGCGAAAGTTTCTTCCAGCTCGCTCAGGCGCAGGCCTTCCTCCTCCGTGAAATCCTCCTGGGCGTAGAGCACCTCCTTCTCGTCCATGATGCGCACGAGCTCCCTGTTGCCCAGCAGCACCGCCCGCAGCGCGTTGCAGTCGTCGTACTTGAAGTGGTCCTGCTCCAGCACGGAGATGCGCTCGCCGGGCGTGACGAAAATCTCCCCCCTGTCGGGCTCCAGCTCGCCGGAGAGGATCTTCAAAAAGGTGGATTTCCCCGCGCCGTTGGCCCCGATGAGGCCGTAGCAGTTGCCCCGCGTGAAGGTTATGTCCACGCGCTGGAAAAGCGGCCGCCCGCCGAATTGCAGGGCGATGTTGCTGGCTTGGATCATGGTGTTATTTCCTTTCGCTTATCTGTATGGCGGCGGTGACGCGCGGCGAGGCGATGTGCCTGCCTTCGCAGGTATCGCAAAAATAGGGGTCGGGCTTGCTCAGCAGGCGCAGCAGAGCAAGGCGGGTTTCCTTTGCCGGTGCGCGGCGGATATCCACGTACGCGCCTTCGTGCCGGGGCGTAAGCCCCAGTTGCACGGCGTTGATGGCGCGGGCGCACAGATGGAACTCCCCGAAGGAAAGGTTGCGGCACCGGTTGTTGTGGCACTTGCGAAAGAGCGCGCGATTCTTCGCGGCGGTGCGCGCATGCGGCGCGGTTGCGCCGAAATCGAACCATAGGATATCTTTGAGATAGAAATGCGCTATGCCCTCTTTCCGCAGCAGCGCCACCAAGCGCTCGAGATTTTTGCTTACTGCCGCGCCGTATCCGCTGACAATAACGAAGGCCTTGGTGTGCCGGAGCAGTTGAAGCAGCTTGGGCGATGGCAGTATGGTGCCATTGGTCTGTATGCTCACGCGACCGACCTTCGGCTGTTCAAAAAAATATTGGAGAATCCCGCACAGGTCGGGGTGCATCATGGGTTCGCCGCCGATGAGCGACACCTCTTTGATGAAATCTACGGCGGCCAGCAGATGCTCGAAATCTGTGATGATCTCCTCCGCCGGTATGTGCTGCGGACATGGAAATAGTGGAATCAAATTCGCGCAGTCCTTACAGCGCAGGGTACAGCGGGTTGTGACGTTGGTTCCCACCAGCGGCAGGCGCAGGGGAATGGATAGGGGGTCGCAAATCCGGAGCCGCGCCCGGACGCTTGCACGGTGCAACGAAAAAACCATCTCTTCGGCAAAGTGTTGAAGGGCATATAAAAAGCTATAAAGGCGCGGGTGCTTGTTCAGGAACTGATATAGCCATTGGCGCATCTCACACCTCCGGTATGACAACCTCCACCTCGTGCCCCAGCCGCCCCGATTCCAGTATCCCGCTGATAATCGCCTGGTTATAGATGATCTGGCTGGTGGGAATGGGGGCGGGCAGGCCGTTTTCCACGGCGTTGACGAAGTCGCGGACTTTTTCGAGGAAGAGGTTGAGCTTGTGCTGCTTGTAGGGGATGGGCGTCTCGGTCTGCAGGCCGAAGGCGTCGTGGAACAGCGTCATGCCGCCCACGGTGCCGTCCCAGGCGCCGCCGCCCGCGGGCAGCACCTTCAGGCCCGCTTTGTCGCCCAGGAAGAAGGTAGCGCCCGTGGTGTCCATGTGCATGGCCCAGCTCATGCGGAAATCTAGGGTGATGCCGCCCTCAAGCCGGATGAGCGCCACGGCGAAGTCGTCCACGTCGAAGCGGTCGCAGCCCTGCGGATAGAGCACGGGGCTCGGCCCGAACACGCCGAACTTGCTGGCCGAGACCGTCAGCGGCTTCGGGTAGCCCAGGGAGTTCAGCGGCATATCCAGGCCGTAGCAGCCGATATCGCCGAGAGCCCCCATGCCGGCGTAGCGCTCCTCGATAAACGTGTTGCCCGGGATGCCGCGCCGCCGCCCGCCGCCCGTCTGGACATAGTAGACCTGTTCTAAAACCCTAGTTCATAGTTATACAGCCCGCAGACAAGAGAAAAGCGAAGCAGGTGCCTGCGTTGCTTGTTGCGATAGCG
>WQTL01000206.1 GCA_009786275.1 Bacillota bacterium
TCTATGGACCATTTTGACACGGTGCATCCCGACTGTCAAGTGTAAACTTGCTCTCCGGGAGAGCTTATCTACAACTACTATTATACGAGGGGGCGGGCCATGCGCACCTTGCAAGAGGGGGACCGGGGCTCCACGGCGGAGCTGCTGCAATGGGGCCTGGGACGCGCCGGGGTACCGCTCGCGGCGGACGGCATCTTCGGCCCGCTGACCGCAAAGGCCGTCAGGGATTGGCAGGCGCAAAGCGGCCTTGCCGCCGACGGCGCCGCCGGCCCGAAGACCTGGGCCTCGCTGTACCCGTATCTGACCGGCATACGTCTGCACAGCGTGCGCGGGGGGGATACCTTCCCCGCCCTGGCGGCGCGGTACGGCACCACGGCCCAGGCCATCGCCGTTGCCAACCCCCTGGCCCTGCCCGAGCGCCTCGCCCCCGGCCAGACGCTGCGCATCCCCATGAACCTGCCCGCCGTGCCCACGGACATCCGCTGGAGCTCCGGCCTGCTGGCGCTGGTGGTGGAGGGTTTACGCGGAAGATATCCCTTCCTCGGCGTGAGCGCCGTCGGCAACAGCGTGCTGGGGCGGCCGCTCTGGCAGCTGACCATCGGCCGGGGCAGCCTGCGCGTGGGCTATAACGCCGCGCACCACGCCAACGAGTGGATCACCACGCCCGTGCTGCTGCGCTTCCTGGAGCAGTTCGCCGCCGGCGTCGCGTTCGGCAGCGTCGTGGATTTCCGCGGGCTCAGCGAGAGGTACACCCTCGATATCGTGCCCATGGTGAACCCCGACGGGGTGGGGTTGGCGTAAGGAGGGGAGACAAAACAGGCATTTCAATATAGGCAATGTTGTGCGCGAAAAACAACGAAAAACGCAAGTGTTTACTCAAACGAAAAAATCAGACGGCACGCCCACCAGCCGGGTGACACGCGAAAACGTGCACGACCAGTTCTGCATGGTGCTGCAGGACACCTGGCTGTTCGAGGGCACCATCAAGGAGAATATCGTCTACAGCAAGCCCGGCGTGACGGACTAAAATTGCGCGTGATTCGGGTTCCGCTTGCGCTCAGCCCATCGGCTCCAGGTCCTCCATCGTGCCGTTTTGCAGGGTTTTGGGGATCCACCGCATGGCCAGCTCTTTCTTGCCGTACAGATTGTCGCCGCTGGCTGTGCCGACGGTGAGGGTCTGCCCGCTGCCGCCCAGGCGGAAGGTATAGCTGCCGCTGTAGGCGCCCGGCACGTCGATGTCCCCCTCGCCCTCGTAGATGTACCAGTCCAGGTCGAAGTGCATGTTCATGGTGTCCGCCCCGGCGGGGAGGACGTAGCCCTGGTAGATCTCGTAGACCATGTCGCTCTCGTCGTCGCCCAGGTAGAGCCCGGCGGTGCCGTCGGCGAAAATCTCCAGGTAGCACACGTACCCCGGCTCGGTGGGCGCCTTCCACGTGCCCACGGCCCAGTCCGGGGGGGCCTCGCCGGGCTCGGCGGTCCCCGCCTCCGGCATGCCGACGACGTGGTACTCGAAGGGGCTGTCGGGGTCGTAGGCCTCGTTGGGGGCCAGGGTGACGGTCTTGTCCGCGGTCCCGTCGCCGTCGGTGGTGCCCAGGGTCATGGTGACCTCCCAAGTGCCGTCGGGGTTCTGCTTGGCGCTCTTGTATTCCGCCCAGATCCAGGTGGAATACGCCGCATAGGCGAGATAGGGCTCGTCGCTGCCGGCGTTGTGGCCGATCCACATCCAGTCGGTAATCGAGGGGATGGCGGTATCCGGGAACAGCGCGCGGGCGTAGGCCTCGAAGAGCCACACCGGCACGTTGTAGGCGTAGACCTCCTCGTCGTCGGGGGGCAGCTCCAGGTCCACGCAGCGCAGGGTGGTGATCGCGTTGGCGATGGCGTACCAGTAGTCGTACTGCTCCTCGTTGGGGGCGATGACGGCAGCGCGGCACAGGTGGATCATGGGGGAGTTTTCGTCGACGGGCGCGGGGGCCCAGGGCTTGGCGCTGATTTCGAAGGTCGTGTTGCCGTCCTTGCGGTCCTGCGCCAGGTTGTGTATGGCGACGTTCTCCCCCTGCCGGACGAACAAACGGTATTCGGGGATGTTTTCGGCCAGCTCCGCGTCGATCTCGTACTCCTTGCCGGGGGTGAGGCTCTGCTCCCACTCGTCGGCGACGGGCCGCAGGAAGCCCACGGTGGGCTCGTACTCCAGCTTTTGCAGCGTGACGGTCACGCCCTCCCGCTTCGTGACGATGCGCAGGGGGGCCGTATCGGCGTAAAGGGTGAGCAGCGGGGCGGATTTGCCGGGCACGTTGAGGGGCTTCGGCTCCGTTTTTCTGCAGGAGAAGCACAGGCCCGCAAGCAGCAGGGCGGCACAGCACAGCGCGATGGCTCGTTTCATCATAATCCTCTCCTTTCCCCAAAATTATAGCATATGGGAATCGGCTTGTCCATGGGGGAAGCGATTTTTTCTGTTGCAAGCGGCGGCCCGCTGTGCTATACTTCTCCTATCAATTCTAAGGAGACCAGCATGGCGCAGCACGACACCGCCCCCGAGACCCGCAGGGCCTACGCCTTCGACCCGCACCTGGACCCCGCCCTGGACTGGGCGGGCAAGGCCGAGGGGCTCTCCTTCGAGGTGCCCGCCTCCTCCATCCATATCCACGAATACGTCAAGCCGCGCAAGATCATCCGCAGCGTGCAGGCCACGGGAGGCAGCCGCGCCATTGAAACCTATCAGCACAGCGTGAACTGGACCAACCGCCTCATCGCGGGCGACAGCCTGGTGATCATGAATTCCCTGCTGGAGAAGGAGGGCCTGGGCGGGCAGGTGCAAATGGTCTATATCGACCCGCCCTACGGCATCCGCTACCGCTCGAACTTCCAGGCCTTCGTGAACAACCGGGACGTGAAGGAAAAGGACGGCGGCCTCAGCCAGGAGCCGGAGACGGTCAAGGCCTTCCGCGACACCTGGGAGCTGGGGATACACTCGTACCTGACCTACCTGCGCAACCGCCTGCTGCTGGCGCGCGAGCTGCTCGCCGAGAGCGGCAGCGTATTCGTGCAGATCAGCGACGAGAACGTCCACCTGGTGCGCAATCTCTGCGACGAGGTGTTCGGGGCCGAAAATTTTATCAGCCAGATCGCCTTCCGCAAGACGGGTGGCTTCTCCTCGTCCTACCTGGATTCCACCTGCGACTACATCGTGTGGTACGGCAAACGCAGGGGGAGGCTCAAGTTCTTCCAGCTCTACGCCGGCAAGGCCGACGCCAAAAGTGGCGTCTCGAATTACCCCTACGTGCTGCTGCCGGACGGCACGGAGCGCAGCCTGACCGCCGGCGAAAAGGCCGGCCCCTCCGCCCTGCCGGAGGGCGCGCGGCTGTTCGGCCTCCACACGCTGACCAGCTCAGGGGCGGCCTCGGAGCCGCAGCCCTTCGAGTTCAACGGGAAGACCTTTCTGCCCAAGGCCAACGAGCACTGGAAAACCACCTGCCCCGAGGGCTTACGCGCACTGGAAGCGGCGAACAGGCTGCGCGATACGGGCAAGCGCCTGGGCTACGTGCGCTTCTTCGACGACTTCCCGCTGGTGGGGCTGGACAACATATGGAACGATACCCGCGGCGATATGGGCATCACCTATGTGGTGCAGACGGCGGCGAAGGTGATACAGCGCTGCGTGCTGATGTCCACCGAGCCCGGCGACCTGGTGCTCGATATCACCTGCGGCAGCGGCACCGCCGCCTATGTGGCCGAGCAATGGGGGCGGCGCTGGATCACCTGCGACACCTCGCGCGTGGCAATCACGCTCGCCAAAAAGCGGCTGATGACCGCTACCTTCGACTACTACAAGCTGGCCCACCCGGAACTGGGCGCGGCAGGCGGCTTTGTATACAAAACCGTGCCGCATGTCACGCTGGAATCCATCGCCAACGGCGAGCCGCCCGCC
>WQTL01000207.1 GCA_009786275.1 Bacillota bacterium
CGACTACCGCACCCAAGCGATCTACACGGCCACGTCGGCGAGCGGAACCGAAACCCTGACGACCTACAGCGGCGTGAAGCACTACTCATAGCGGAAAGTAAAAAAAGCCTCCCGAGGGCCGCGGACACACGGCTCTCGGGGGGCTCTATAGTACAAATATAGAAGGGTGGCATTTTAGGCGTCGAAGAACGACATCTGCGCTGGCTCCTCCGGGCAGACCGGCCCGAAATCCAGCCAGAGCGTAGGCTGCTTCATCGGCTCTGAGCTTTCAACCAGCCACTCGTCAACACGCTCAGGTGGGATGATCACTGGCATGCGATTGTGGATGTCGGCCAAGTCGCCGGCCGCGTCCCTGGTTAATATGGTACACACCGGCAAACGCTTGCCGGACTCCATCCGCCAACAGCCGGCCAAGTACATGATTCCCTTGCCTGGGAGCTGGAAAAAGTATTTTGTCTTGTGTTTTCCTTCTGTTTTGTGTTCATAATATTTGAAGGCGGAAATCACGCAGCGCCGTCTCAACATGGAGTCCCGGAACATGGACTTCTCGCCCATGGCGTCCTCCGACCTGGCGTTGAATATGACGCCAGTGCCCTTCCATCGGGGAAAACCCCATGTCATGGGCCGAAAGGTCTCCGCCGCGGTCTGGACGGGAACCGTGTAAGCGGGGAATACCTCTCCCTTGTTCTTGATGAGCAGTGAAAAATCATCTTCAAGAGCATCGGACGTTTTTAGCGCCGCCTTCATGATCTCCATCATGCGGGGATCGGTGATTTCGATTTGGAAATTCGCGCACATGGCCTGCCCTCCGCAAAAACAATCTATACAACATTCTCCCCAAGCAGTATCTTCGGCATGGTCGTCAGGCAACGATTCCAGCGCTTGTAGAACATCTCCAGCGCGGGCTTACACAGCCGGGCATGGGCTTCCTCATCCTCGCAGACCAGATAAAGCATGTAGGTCACCTTCCCAACGAAGCGTGTGAGCCGGATTGGCGGCTTGCCTTCCTTCACGGCGTTGAAATCCTCCTGCCGGTGGGTGCGCTTGATGTACTTGACATCAAGTATGCCCGGCTGCGTCATGTAGAACGCGGCCACCTCTTTCATGAGAACTTCAATTTCTTCCTGCTTTTCGATTTTGGCCTCGTAGATGCAGATTTCATTGAACAATATTTTTGCCCCCTTCCGGATAATTCCTCTTGACAAGACCATCGAACATGTGCTATAACAAAAAGGCAAACAAATATTCTTTTCGTTCTGGTGATATTCGATGGAAAGGGTTCTGATTCACGCCGACCAAGACTGTTTTTACGCGTCCGTGGAAATCCTGCATCACCCCCTCCTGCGGGGAAAGCCCGTGGCGGTTGCCGGTGATCCAGAGGCGCGCCACGGCATTATCTTAACCAAATCCTATGAGGCCAAGCGCTGCGGCGTGAAAACAGCGATGGCCATCTGGGAAGCCAAACAAGTCTGCCCGGACCTGATCGTTCTGCCGCCAAATTACCCGCTTTACGTGCGGTTTAGCCAAATGTTCCGCGAACTGCTGTCTGAGTACAGCGATTTGGTCGAGGGCTACGGCTTGGATGAGGCATGGGCGGATCTCACGATCCTCAGCGACGGTAAGCTGCGCATCGGCGCCGACATCGCGGCGGAAATCAGCGAGCGCGTGCGCAGGGAGATGGGGACTACGGTGTCCATCGGGGTGAGCTGGAACAAGATATTCGCCAAGCTGGGTTCTGACCTGCGCAAGCCCAACGGTCTCGCCGCGATTACGCCCCAAAACTACAAGCGCCTTGTGTGGCCGCTGCCTGCAGCCGATCTGCTGGGCGTGGGCCGTGCCACCGCTCGTAAGCTCGAAACCATGGGCATACACACCATAGGCGACATCGCTCTGGCACCGCCCGAAGCGCTCCATGGATGGCTTCAAAAATGGGGGCTGATCCTTCACATGTTCGCCAACGGACAGGACAATTCGCCGGTGACCGCGATTGAGCACACGCCGGAGATCAAGTCCGTGGGCAACAGCACTACGACACCCCGTGACCTGGAAAACGAGCAGGACGCGCATATCGTTTTCTAAAACCTGGCCGAGAGCGTCGGCGAGCGCCTGCGCGATTTAGGGCTGCGCGGCCGCACAGTGCAGATCAGCCTACGGGACAATACGCTCCTGAGCTTCGAGCGGCAGGTAACGCTGCCCAGGGCGACATGCCTGGCAAGGGAAATGACTGACGCCGCCATGCAGCTCCTGCGGGAGAATTACAACTGGCAGAGGCCCCTGCGCAGCATCGGCATCCGCGCCACGCAGCTTGTACCGGCCTGCGAGCAGGTGCAGCTGTCATTCTTTGACGACGAGGAACAACGCCTGCGGCAGGAAGCGCTCGAGTTCGCGAAGGACGGTATCCATCGGCGTTTTGGGTATCATAGTATCGGGGTTGGCTTGATGGGTCTGGATAAGCAGCTGAGCGCGCTGGACGCGAAGTCCGAGAACACGATTGGCCCTGTCGGCTATTTCAATGGACCGACATCGATTGCCTCATAAGCAATTATATCACACCCATGAGGATCGCGCAATGGAAAACCTTCAGGAACTTTTAAATACGCCTTACAAGGCTTACGTGACTGTCAACGAGGACCGCCTCGAGGACGGCACGATCATCCCGCGCGTGATTATCTGGGAAGACGGCGAGCGCTACGAGATCGACAAGGTGCTCGAAACCTGCAAAGCCGCGTCTTTGCGCGCCGGGGGAATGGGCCTGCGCTTCACTATTCGCATCGGCGGGAAACCGACTTATCTCTGGCTGGAGGACGACTGCAAGGGAGGCGGGCGGTACTTCGTGGAGCGGCGCAGGGCAAAATCGGCATTATGACCAAAGCACCTCTCATGAAATATATAGTAATACTCGATGTACTTTTCTTTCAGACTGTGTTATAATAGGCTATCAGTTTATTTGAGGAGAATATCCAAATGCCCTTTTACGATCTGCGTTGCCCGAACTGCGACAAGGAATACAACATTTCCGCCACCATTGCGGAGAAAACCGAAAAGCGCATCCCTTGCCCGGACTGCGGCTCCTTCGAGCTTGTGACCGTGTTCAAGGGCTCCCCGGCCTACATCAAGAGCCGGGAAAGCGGCGCGTGCCCGAACAGTCATATTTGCGGGTCGGGGTGCTGCCATGGGTAAGCGCGACTAACCTCATAAACAATGACAGAGGAGGGTCTGCCCATGCCCAGAAAAACCTACAACGAAAAACTCCACAGCCCCGGCGAGCTGCCCAAAATCGAGGATCTATCAGCCAAGCCGGAGGCCGTCTCCCGCTATGGAGGCACGAAGCTGCTGGTTGCCGCGCCGATGCAGTACAACGACATTATGGCGCGGGTGCCGGAGGGCCAAGTGATTACCGCTGACGGCATTCGGACGCATCTTGCGGCACAGGCGGGCGCGGACGCCACATGCCCGCTGACGGCGGGGATCTTCATCAACATCTGTGCCCACGCCAGCGAGGAGCGCGGCGGAGACATCCCGTGGTGGCGCACACTGAAGGCCGGGGGCGAACTCAACGAGAAATACCCCGGCGGCATCGAGGCTCAAAAGCTACTGCTTGAAGGCGAGGGGCATGAGGTGGTGCAGAAGGGCAAGCGATGGTTCGTGCGGGGCTTCAAGGACGCGATGTGGAACATAACGACGGGAGAGTAACATGATCACCTACCTTGACACCCACGATTTCACCCCGCAGGCCTTGCAAGAGCTCTTCCTGTCGGTGGAGTGGTCCAGCGGGCACTATCCGGATAGGCTGGCCCTGGCTATGAAAAACTTCGAGACGGTCTATTCCGCCTGGGACGGTGGGCGCCTGGTGGGCCTCATCTGCGCCATGGACGACGGCGTG
This sequence comes from Bacillota bacterium, assembly GCA_009786275.1. GTDB lineage: Bacteria > Bacillota > Clostridia > Oscillospirales > Acutalibacteraceae > WRMQ01. The sequence goes on from WQTL01000207.1 coordinate 3,884, forward strand.
ATGACCGCCTATGTGCACTATCTGCTGGTGCGCCCGGAATACCAGGGGCAG
>WQTL01000208.1 GCA_009786275.1 Bacillota bacterium
ACGTCGCTGAAGCGAAAGCTGATTGTCGCTCCGCGAAAAATCCTCACCCGCCCGAGGCGGGAGCTCCTTTCTAAAGGAGCTTGGGGGATTAAGTATAAACGACATGTCGTCCCGCTATCTTGTCATTGCATTGCCAGCTCTAACCTAAATCATTAAGCATTAAGCATTTAGCATTAAGCATTGGAGAAGCCCATGCCCGACACCATCGCCGCCATCGCCACGGCCAACGCGCCGGGCGGTATCGGCATTGTGCGGGTGAGCGGGCCGGGGGCGTTCGGGATCGCGAAAAAAATATTCAGGCCGAAGTTTGGCCTGGATTGGGAGAGTATTAGGGGATATCGGATGGTATATGGCGAAGTCGAGGGGATCGACGAGGCCATATGCCTGCTGTTCCGCGGGCCGGGGAGCTATACCGGCGAGGATGTGGTGGAGCTCCAGTGCCACGGGGGACCGCTGCTGCTGCGGCAGGCGCTGCAGGCGGCCCTCGACGCCGGGGCGCGCATGGCCGGGCCCGGGGAGTTCACACGCAGGGCCGTGCTGAACGGGCGGATCGGCTTAACCCAGGCGGAGGCCGTGATGCGGCTGATCACCGCGCAATCGGAGCAGGGGCTGCGGGCGGCGCGTACGGCCTTGGGCGGCGCGCTTTCGGAAAAAATCGCGGGGGTGCGGGAGAGCCTGATCGCCCTGGCGGCGCATATCGGGGCGTGGGCGGATTACCCCGAGGAGGATATTTCGCCGCTGAGCGATCGCGAGGCGGAGGATGTGCTCAAAGGCGCAGAAATGGCTTTGCGTGAGTTGATCGAGGGCTCGAAGGGGGCGCAGGCCGTCCTCGAAGGCGTGAGCGCCGCCCTGGTGGGTCGGCCCAACGCGGGGAAATCCTCGCTGCTCAACCGGCTGACGGGCTATGAGCGGGCCATCGTGACGGCGATGCCCGGCACCACGCGGGATACCGTCACCGAAACCGTGCGGCTGGGGAACCTTACGCTGCGATTGACCGACACGGCGGGCATAAGGGATACCGAGCATCCCGTGGAAAAGGCCGGGGTGGAGAGGTCCGTGGAAGCGATGAAAAACGCCGATTTGGTGCTGGTTGTGGCGGACGCGAGCGAAGGGCTTACCAGGGAGGACGAGGGGCTGCTGGGGCAGTGCGATAGGGAGAGGACGATTGTTGTTTGGAATAAAATTGATTTGATAAACACCCCCAGGCGCTACGCGCCACCCCCCTCTATAGAGGGGGGCTTTGGGTACGTTGTCGAGACATCCGCTGTGACGGGGGAAGGGCTGGATGATCTTGCGCGGGCGGCGGAGGAGATTTGCCAAACGGAGGGGTTTGTGCCCGGGGAGGCGATGCTCGCCACGCAAAGGCAGGCGCAGTGCGCCGCCGGCGCGCTCGAAGCCGTGCGGGAGGCTCTTTTTGCCATGGAGAACGGGTTCGCGCCGGACGCGGTTTCGGTGTGCCTGGAGGACGCCGTGCAGGCGCTGTTCGCCCTGACGGGGGAACGGGCGGGCGACGCGGTGGTCGAGGAGGTTTTCCGGGGGTTCTGCGTAGGAAAGTAGATGCTAGATATTAGATTTTAGATATTAGATGTAGAGACGCACTGCAGTGCGTCTCATGAGATAATATAAAAGCATTGTTTTTTTTTGGGAGACGCACTGCCGTGCGTCTCTACATCTTTGCCTTAGCCCACCGCTTTGAATATCCCATAGCCCATGCGCAGCGCGCCGCCGATGAGGACCTTATCCAGGAGGGCGAGGAGGGGTTTGCAAAGCCAGAGCAGGGCGTCGAGGGGCCATATTGGGGAGGGGAGCCGGGGCTCGGCCTTGTCTATCGCGGCGAGGAGCACGGCGGCGATGACGAAGGCGCCCGGGTGCGCGGCCAGATAATCACGGATAGCGGCGTTGATGCCTTGGATCGCCGTGCCGTAGGCCTCGCGCAGGGAGGGCAGGGGGAAGGCCGGATTGTAGAGGGTCTGCACGATGAGCAGCGCCTCCGGGTTGAGGGCGCGGATGCCCTTGACGATCCCGGCGAAGTTTTCGCGGTAGGACGCTAGGATGGGCTCCATCTGGGTGTAATCGCCCAGGAGGCCCTCGATCACCAGGGCGGCGAAGTCCTGCGCGTGCATGAGGTCGTTGCCGCCGATGGACACCGCGATGATGTCCGCCTGCCGGACGGCCCGGCGGGTATTGTCCTGCCGTGCCACCTTTTCCAGCAGGTGGGCGGAGGTGTCGCCCCCCGCGCCGTAGTTGGTCAGGTCATAGCCCTTGGCCGCGGCGACCAGGTTGGCGTAGGCGCGCCGCTCCTTGTTGATGTACACGCCGGAACCCGCCGCGATGGAATCGCCCAGCACGAGGAATTTCTTGGGGGCGGGGTCCTTGGCCCGGGCGGCGACGGCGAAGGGGAGGAGCAGCAAGGCGGCGAGGAGGAGGGAGAGGGGTTTCTTTATGTTGATCATCGTTTGTATACCTCACGGTTGATTGTGTATGCAGAGACGCATGGCAATGCGTCTCCATTTTTGTTGGGAAACGCTGTTTTTGTTCGGAGACGCACTGCCGTGCGTCTCTGCATCTTGGTCCGTTAAATGCCCTCCAGGTAGCGCCAGCTGCGCGCCAGCTCCTCCACGGGGTCCTTGCCGTAGCAGTCGTCCTGCTCGATGAAGGCGTATTGCGTGCCGGCATAGGCGAAGGCCTCGACGATGGCGGGGAAGTTCATGTTGCCGTCGCCGATGGCGGCGAAGCGCTGCTCCTTGTCGTTGACGAGGACCATGTCCTTGTAGTGGCAGACGTCCAGGCGGCCCTTCATGCCGCGCACCAGGCCCGGGACGTCCATGCCCGCGAAATGCGCCCAGTAGGTATCCAGGGTGAAGCCCATGAGGGCGGGGTCGCTCTCGCTGACCAGGACGTCGTAGAAGCGCTCGCCGCCGGCGCGGGCAAATTCCCAGGCGTGGTTGTGGTACTGGAACTTTAAACCCGCTTCGCGGAGCGCTTCCATAGCGGGACGAAAATCGCGCAGGAATTTGCGGGCGCCGTCGGCGCAGCGGTACTGCCCCGGCATGCCGCCCAGGCCCACATAGGGGCAGCCGAGGATCTTGTGGTTCTCGATGACGGTTTGGGTGTCGCCCAAAACGTCGCTGCCGTGGGTGAGCGTGACCTTGAGCCCCAGGCGGCCGCACAGGGCGCGCAGCCAGGCGGCGTCGTATTGAAATCCGGAGCACTGGATATACTCGTAGCCGATGGCCGCGACGCGGGTCAAAGTTTTTTCGATGTCCTTGGGGGACTGCATCTGCTTGCGGGTGGTGTACAGCTGCGCGCCGACGATGGGTTTGGACATGCGGATACCCTCCTGAACTTTATTTTTTTCTATTTTACATCATCGGGGGCTTGTATGCAAGAAAAATTTTGCGGATTTGCCGGTTTTGTAATGACAGATTGGCTGTAGGGCTATAATGAACGCAGCGCCGCCATATGGACGGTTAGCCCCCTTGCCTGCCGGAAACGCACGGCCCTGCCCGCACACCTTACACATTTCCCGCAGTGTTCAGCTGTGACCATATGCCGATTGACACGCCGCCCAAGCTGCGTTAGAATATTCCCGTGAGGGGGACACTCTTGCCTTGATATAGAGCAGCCGGGCCCCTCACTTCGGCCCACCCCGGCTGCTCGCTTTTGTTTCTGAAATGCATCAGCGCCCCGACCATGACGGCCGGGGCGCTGATGCAATTACTCACGCGGCGTTTCTGGTGATTCCCGTCCCAAATCCTGTTTTTGCGTATTTCATGAAAAGCACTTGATTTTTTCTTTTCGTTACGGTATAATATTTGTATATTTGAATTGGTCCGGTCATGCGGCGTGTGGGTCCTGTGCGGCAGGGCGCCGTGAACCATGTCAGGCGGGGAACCGAGCAGCATTCAGCGGGCCGTTCTGTGCGCCACAGCCCGCCTGCGCG
>WQTL01000209.1 GCA_009786275.1 Bacillota bacterium
CCCGTCGGGGGTGATTTCACCCTCCTCCACGCCCAGGTACTCTCGGACGGCCTCCCCGACGGCGGCGGAGCCGTTGACGTGGCAGGCCGTGCCCTGGCACAGCAGGATCAGGTGCTTGCCCACGGGTTCGGCGCGGAATTGCGCGTAGAACGTCGCCACGCCCATGACCTTCGCGGGCTTAATGCCCGTGCGCCGGGCGATGTGGGCCAGCAGCTCCGCGGGCAGATAGCCGTAGAGCGCCTGCGCCTGCTGCAGGATGGGGATGAGGCTGCCCTCCGCGCCCGCGTATGCTTCCAGGCAGGGTTCCAACAGGGAGAGGTCCATGCGCTTTCACTCGCTTTCTCGTCGATTGCCGGAAGAAAGTATAGCACACGGGCGGGAAATACGCAAGCCCCAAAGATTTTCAAAGGAAATTTTTGCGATTCCTTCAGAAAAATACTTGCAATTCTCCGGAATTTTTGTTATGCTTATAAGAAGTTATAGTTGATTGGAGCGACATCATGCCTGAAAACATGGAACTGGGGCGCCACAGCCTGGCGCACGTGCTGGCCAAGGCCGTGTGCGAGCTCTTCGGCGATGTGCAACTGGCCATCGGCCCCGCGATCGACAACGGGTTTTACTACGACTTCGACCTGCCGCGCGCCATCACCGAGGCGGATTTCCCGGCCATCGAGGCGAAAATGGCGGAAATCCTCAAGCGGCGCGAGGCCTTCACCCGCCGCGAGCTGGGCAAGGCCGAGGCCCTGGCCCTGTTCGCGGGCAACCCGTATAAGACGGAGCTCATCGAGGGCCTGCCGGAGGGCGAGACCATCTCCGTGTACGGCACCGGGGAGGATTTCGTCGATCTCTGCCGCGGGCCGCATGTTGAAAACGCGCAGGCGCTGCTGCCCTGGGCCTTCAAGATATACTCGGTGACGGGGGCCTACTGGCGCGGGGACTCAAACAGGAAGATGCTGCAGCGGGTATACGCGTACGCCTTCGAAAACAAGGCACTGCTCAAAGCGCACCTGCAATTCCTGGAGGAGGCGAAAAAACGCGACCACCGCCGCATCGGCAAGGAGCAGGAGTTGTTCGTCCTCATGGAGGAGGGCCCGGGCTTCCCGTTTTTCCTGCCGAAGGGCATGGTGCTGCGCAACCAGCTGCTGAAGTTCTGGCACGAGGTGCACGACGCGGCGGGCTATCAGGAGATTTCCACGCCCATCATGCTCAACCAGGAGCTGTGGCACCGCAGCGGCCACTGGGATCACTACAAGGACAACATGTACTTCTCCGAAATCGACGGGCAGCCCTTCTGTATCAAGCCGATGAACTGCCCCGGCGGCATGCTGGCCTTCGGCATACGCAACAGATCTTACCGAGAGCTGCCCCTGCGCGTGGCGGAGCTTGGCCTGGTGCACCGCCATGAGCTTTCCGGCACGCTGCACGGCCTGATGCGTGTGCGCTGCTTCACGCAGGACGATGCGCATATCTATATGACGCGCGGGCAAATCAAGGACGAAATCAAGAATGTCGTCAAGCTCATCGACACCGTATATACCCAAACCTTCGGCTTCGCGTATAAAGTCGAGCTATCTACCCGCCCGGAGAATTCCATGGGCAGCCAGGAGGACTGGGACGCCGCGACGGACGCTCTGCGCGAGGCGATTACGGAACTCGGCTACGACTATGAGGTCAACGAGGGCGACGGCGCCTTCTATGGCCCGAAGCTGGATTTCCACCTGACCGACTGCCTGGGCCGCACCTGGCAGTGCGGCACCATACAGCTGGATTTCCAGATGCCAGAGCGCTTCGATTTGGAATACATCGGCCCCGACGGCATGCACCACCGGCCCACGATGATCCACCGGGTGGTGCTCGGCAGCGTGGAGCGCTTCATCGGCATCCTCACAGAGCACTTCGCCGGCAAGTTCCCCTTCTGGCTGTCGCCGCTGCAAATCGGCGTCGTGACCGTGCGGGAGGAGGATCACGCGGCCTACGCTGACGAGATCGCGGCTAAGCTCCAACAGGCCGGCCTGCGCGTGAAGGCCGACCACTCCGACGGCACGATGGGCAATAAGGTAAAGACCTTCCGGCAGGAGCTCGCGCCGTATATCGTGATCGTCGGGGACCAGGAACGGGACAACGGCACGATCTCGCTGCGGGTGCGCACGGGCAAGCAGGTGAACGGGATTTCGCTTGACGCGTTTATCGCCAAATGTGATAAGATGGTGGAGGAGCACGCGCTGGAATTAATAGAGGAATTCTAGTAACACGCAGATATGTGTAGAGACGCACGGCAGTGCGTCTCATTTTTTGCATGTGTTGTGGTTTGGAGACGCACTGCCGTGCGTCTCTACATCACATGATCCGCTCAAAAAACAGGTTCAGCACCACGACCCCGCCGATGATCCCCGCCATGCAGCCGGCGGAAACAAAATCCCGCGCGTGCAATTTCAGCTGCTTGAGGCTGGTGCGCTTGCCCTCGCCTGTATAGCAGCGGCTTTCCATGGCATAGGCGAGCTCGGCCGCCCGCCGGAACGCCGAGACGAACAGCGGCACCAGCACCGGCACGAAGGCCTTCACCCGCTGGGGCAGGCTGCCGGTTTCGAGGTTCGCGCCGCGGGATTTCTGCGCGTTCATGATGCGGTCGGTCTCCTCGATGAGCGTGGGCACGAAGCGCAGCGCGAGGGTCATCATCATGGCGAACACCCCCACCGGCACGCGCAGCTTCGCCAGGGGAGAGAGCAGGCGCTCGAGTCCCGTGGTGAGCATCGAAGGCGTGGTGGTGTAGGTGAGCAGGGAGCTCACGGCGATCAGGCAGCTGATGCGCACGACGGTGAAAATCGCGGTGTAGACGCCCTCCAGGGTGATGGCGGGCTGCCATTTGCCCAGGGGGATGGTCAACAGCACGGTGGGGTTCTCGCCGCCGGAATAGAAGAGGTTCAGCACGCTGGTGAACAAAATCAAAATCATGATGGGCCGCAGCGAGCGCAGCAGCATGCCCGCCGGCACGCGCGAGAGCGCGCACAGCGCAATCGTCGCCAGCGCGAGCAGCCCCAGCGAGAAGAAATTGTGGCTCAGGAAGATCACCACCATGAACGTCAGCGTGAGCATGAGCTTCATGCGGGCGTCCATGCGGTGCAGGGTGGAGTTCCCGGCGAAGTATTGGCCGATTGTTATGTCTTTGATCATAATTTTTTCAGCTCCTCCATCCCCTGCTCCATCGTGTAAACCCCCGTGCCCACCGGCAAGCCCATCTCGCGCAATCGCATGAAAATCCGCGTCACAGCCGGCACAGTCAATCCCATGGCGGCCAGCTCCTCCCCCCGGGAGAACACCTCCTCCACCGTGCCGTGCATGGCGGCGCGGCCCCGGTCCATCACGAGGACGTGGTCCGCCATGCGGGCGACCTCCTCCATGTTGTGGGAGATCAAAATCACCGTGCGGCCGGTTTCGGCGCGATAACGCAAGATCATGGCGAGAATCTGCTCCTTGCCCATGGGGTCAAGCCCGGCGGTGGGCTCATCGAGCACCAGAGCCTGGGGCTCCATGGCCATGACGCCAGCTATCGCCGCGCGCCTTCTCTCCCCGCCCGAGAGGTCGAAGGGCGACTTCGCCAGGCAGCTTTGCGGCAGGCCGACGTACTCAACCGCGCGCAGCACGCGCCCGTGTATTTCATCCGATGGCAGGCCCATGTTCTTCGGGCCGAAGGCGATATCTTTTTCGACTGTTTCTTCGAAGAGCTGGTATTCCGGGTACTGGAAGCACAAGCCCACCCAGAAGCGCGCGGCGCGGATGGCCTTTTTGTTCTCCCAGATGTTCTTGCCGTCCACCAGCACGAGGCCCTCCGTGGGCTTCAGCAGGGCGTTGAGGTGCTGCACCAGGGTGCTCTTGCCCGAGCCGGTGTGGCCGATGACGGCCAGCAGCTCGCCCGCCTCCACACGCAGGTCGATGCCCTCGATGGCGGCGG
>WQTL01000210.1 GCA_009786275.1 Bacillota bacterium
CAAGGGGGCGACTCTGGCGGTATCCGCAACTTTGGATTGCTGCCAAGGTCGCCCCCTTGGGGGAGATGGCCGCAGGCCAGAGGGGGTGAAAATCAATTCCTGAAGCTCGTCACCGGCGGCGGCACGCGCCCCCCGCGCCTGATAAACCCTTCGCACGAAAACCCGTTCACCGGCATGACCGGCGCGCTGCCCAGCAGGCCGCCGAACTCCACCACGTCGCCCACCTTGCGCCCCGCCGCCGGGATGATGCGCACGGCGGTGGTCTTGTGGTTGATCATGCCGATGGCCATCTCGTCGGCGAGGATGCCCGCGATGGTCTCGGCGGAGGTATCGCCGGGCACGGCGATCATGTCGAGGCCCACGGAGCACACGCAGGTCATGGCCTCGAGCTTTTCCAGGGTGAGCGCGCCGCACTGCACGGCCTCGATCATGCCGTGGTCCTCGCTGACGGGGATGAACGCCCCGGAAAGGCCCCCCACGTAGCTGGACGCCATGATGCCGCCCTTCTTCACGTTGTCGTTGAGAATGGCCAAGGCCGCCGTGGTGCCGGGCGCGCCGGCCCGCTCCAGGCCCATCTCCTCGAAGATTTCGGCGATGCTGTCGCCCACGGCGGGGGTGGGGGCCAGGCTCAGGTCGATGATACCGAAGGGCACGCCCAGGCGCCGCGCGGCCTCCTGGGCCACCAGCTGCCCCACCCGGGTGATCTTGAAGGCCGTGCGCTTGATGGTCTCGCACAGGGTCTCGAAGTCCGCCCCGCGCATGTCCTCCAGGGCGCGCTTGACCACGCCCGGGCCGCTGACCCCCACGTTGATCACCAGGTCGCGCTCCCCCGCCCCGTGGAACGCCCCGGCCATGAAGGGGTTGTCCTCCACGGCGTTGCAGAAGACCACGAGCTTCGCGCAGGCCATGGAGCCCTGCCCGGCGGTGAGCTCGGCGGCCTGCTTGATCACCTGGCCCATGCGCGCCACGGCGTTCATGTTGATGCCAGCACGGGAGGAGCCCACGTTCACGCTGGCGCATACCCTTTCGGTCTGCGCGAGGGCGTAAGGGATCGCGTGCTGCAACGCTCTGTCGCTTTCCGTCGAGCCCTTCTGCACCAGGGCGCTGAAGCCCCCGATGAAGTTCACGCCGACCTCGCGGGCCGCCTTATCGAGGGTTTTCGCGATCTCCACGAAGCCCTCGATGTCCGCATGCAGCCCGGCGGCGGCCTGGGCGACCGGCGTGACAGAAATTCTCTTGTTCACAATCGGCACACCGTATTCCAGGGCGATCTCGTCGCCCGCGCGCACCAGGTTCCGCGCCGACCGCGTGATCTTGTCGTATATTTTGTCGCAGAAGCGCGGCAGGGCCTCGGCGGCGCAGTCGAGCAGGCTCACGCCCATGGTGATGGTACGCACGTCGAGGTTCGCCTCGGTGATCATGCGGTTGGTCTCCTGGATTTCACGGCGGGATATCATGGGCTCACCTCCTCATATCCTGTGCATACTCTCGAAGATATCTTCTCTTTGCAGCTTGATCTCCAGCCCAAGCCCCAGGCCTATGCTGTGCAGCCCCTCCGCCACCTGCGCGAAATCCGTGTTATCGGGGCACTCCACGATCATGAGCATGCTGAAATAGCCCTGCACGATGGTCTGCGAAATGTCGAGGATATTCACTTGCCTGGCGGATAAAAACGTGCAGACCGCCGCGATGATGCCCACCTTGTCTTTGCCGAGAACTGTGATGATGCCTTTCATGGCCGCCTCCTATTGTTTCTTCAAAACCAGCATCATGATCTGATGCGGGACGGTGAATTCCTCCGGCAGCGTTGCGAGATACGCCCTGTGCTCCGCCTCGAAGGCGGCTATTTTTTCGCCCGGCAAGCTCGACGCCCCGATGCCGCGGCAGGCCAGCATGCGCCCGTGCCATGTCTCGCGGGTGAAGGGGACATCCTCGCAGAAGAACACGCGCTTTTCAACTTTGAACAATGGCTTCGCCCATTTGAGCCTTGCCGCGAATTCCTTTTCGTACCAGTTTTTCTTGCGGAAGCCGCCGCCCGTCCAGTCCGGGTTGTACTTCAGCACGAGCTTTTCGCTGCGCATGGCGATTTCGCTTTGATAGGGCAGCCAGTACATGCTCAGGATCGCGAAGCGCCCGCCGGGTTTGAGCGCCGCGTGAAGCTTGGGCAGCACGACGGCGCGGTCGAAATACCAGAAGCACTGGCAGGCCATGGCGGCGTCGAACGTCCCGGGTGGAAAGTCGATGTCCTCCGCCGGGGAGAGGACATACTCGATGTCCATGCCCCGCGAGAGCTCGCGGGCCTGCGCGAGCTGTTCGGGCGAGATATCCACCCCGATGAAACGCGCGCCGCTGCCCTGCATGGCCCTGGGGAGCACGCCCGTGCCGGTGCCGAGGTCGAGGATGTTCTGCCCGGGCAGGCCGATGCCCAGCTGCCGCAGTTTGTCATAGAAGGCCTGCGGGTAGATGTCGCGGTATTGCGCGTAAAGCGCCGAGGAGCGGCCCCAGTCGAAAGGGGCGTTGTGGTCGATGGCCGTGTATTGCTGCATGGGCACATCCTCCTTTGTGGTATTGTAGCGCAATGGAGGGGAGATGTCAAGGGCTGCGCGGCGCAAACAGCACTTTACCCAAAATCCCCTCCCCCCGTTCACAAAACTTTTTCTGTAACTTTTCTTCCAAATGTGCCTGTCCGTCTTGCAATCCCAGCATTTTCTGTTATAATAGTAATGTTACGTATCAATCATTTCAGGAGGAAACACTATGGCTCAAAAGTATGTCTACCTGTTCTCTGAGGGGAACGGCTCCATGAAGGAGCTGCTGGGCGGCAAGGGCGCGAACCTGGCCGAGATGACGCGCCTCGGGATGCCCGTGCCCCAGGGCTTTACGGTCACCACCGAGGCCTGCACGCGCTACTACGAGGACGGCAAGGTCATCGGGGACGACATCCTCGCGCAGATCGAGGACGCCCTGGCCGAGGCGGAGACCCTCAACGGCAAGACCTTCGGCGACCCCTCCAACCCCCTGCTGGTGAGCGTGCGCTCCGGCGCGCGCGCCTCCATGCCGGGCATGATGGACACCATCCTCAACCTCGGCCTGAACGACGAGGTCGCCGCCGGCATGATCGCGGGCAACCCCGACCCCGCCTTCGAGCGCTTCGTGTTCGATAGCTACAGGCGCTTCATCCAGATGTTCAGCGACGTGGTGATGGACGTCTCCAAGAAGGAGTTCGAGGAGATCATCGACGAGCTCAAGGCCGAAAAAGGCATCAAGGACGACCTGGACCTGAACGTCGCCGACATGAAGGAGCTCGTGGCGCGCTTCAAGGCCTACTACAAGCAGCAGAAGGGCGAGGACTTCCCCGCCGACCCGAAGGTGCAGCTGCTCGAGTCCGTCAAGGCCGTGTTCCGCAGCTGGGACAACCCCCGCGCCAACGTCTACCGCCGCATGAACGAGATCCCCTACAGTTGGGGCACCGCCGTGAACGTGCAGCCCATGGTCTACGGCAACCTGAACAACGACAGCGGCACCGGGGTAGCCTTCAGCCGCGACCCCGCCACCGGCGAGAACAAGCTTTACGGCGAGTACCTCATCAATGCCCAGGGCGAGGACGTGGTGGCCGGCATCCGCACCCCCAACAAGATTTCGCAGCTGGCGGACGACATGCCCGAGGTGTATGAGCAGTTCGTGGCCATCGTCAACAAGCTGGAAGAGCATTACAAGGACATGCAGGACATGGAGTTCACCATCGAGAACCGCAAGCTCTACATGCTCCAGACCCGCAACGGCAAGCGCACCGCCGCCGCCGCCCTGAAAATCGCGGTGGACCAGGTGGCCGAGGGCATGATCACCGAGGACCAGGCCATCGCCCGTGTGGAACCCCAGCAGCTGGACGCCCTGCTGCATCCCCAGTTCGACCCCAAGGCCCTGAAGGCCGCCGAGCCGGTCGGGCAGGGGCTCGCGG
>WQTL01000211.1 GCA_009786275.1 Bacillota bacterium
GGAGACCACCACCGAAGCCGAGACCACCACCGAAGCCGCAGCCGCAGCCGACCCCACCGCGATGAACAAGGAGGAGCTCGTCAAGTACTACAACGACGTCGTCAATGCCACACGCGAGTCCAAGCCCTCCTACAACAGGGTCGAGGTCCTCAAGATCAACAGCGTCAAGACCAGCCTGGCGGGCGGCATCCTGGACGGCCTGCTCAACCCCATCGTGAAGAACCTCATGCCCGGCGACCCGAAGAACACCTCCAGGAAGAAGGGCGAGAACAACGTTGACCACTTCTTCATCGAGCAGCAGACCTCCGCCGTGAAGCCGGGCGACCTGGTCTCCATCACCGCGAAGAAGTCAGGCGCCAACTACGTCCTCACCCTCACCCTGGGCAATGAAATCAACCCCGAACGGCGGGGCGCGAGCAAGTATTCCCGCGTGTTCCAGATACAGACGCGCCAGGATGTGCTCAACGACCTGGCGAAGGACGGCCTGGTCGCCGAGGTGAGCAACTCCAAGCTGACCTACAACAAGGGCAAGGCCGTGGTCACGATCAACGAGAAGGGCCAGGTCGTCGAGGCCCATACCGAGTTCTACGTGGACGCGGAAGCCAAGCAGGCGAAGCTGAGCATATTCACCTTCGACCTCACCGCCTACCAGCAGTCCAACTGGGATTACACCAACTTCTCGTACTAATCTCTAAAAATGCATGATCCATTGTCATCCCCGCCAAAAAACAGGCGGGGATGCGCTTATTTACGGTTCATTTCACTGAAAAATGAAATTCCATCTTTTTCGCTTGCAAAATTGCCGGCGCCGTGCTATACTGGTAATATTACGGAACGGAGGGAAAGTTTCATGCTTGATTCCATCAAAAACCCTGCCCTGCTCGCCTGGGTCGAGGAAACCGCCGCGCTGTGCAAGCCCGACAGCGTCTGTCTCTGCGACGGCTCGCAGGAGGAATACGACCGGATGATCCAAATCACCGTGGACGCCGGCCTCGCCACGCCGCTCAATCCGGAGAAGAAGCCCGGCTGCTACCTCTTCCGCAGCCACCCCTCGGACGTGGCGCGCGCGGAAAAGCGCACCTTCATCGCCTGCAAAAACAAGGAGGACGCGGGCCCCACCAACAACTGGATCGATCCCGACGAGCTAAAGGCCACCATGACGGCGCTCTACGACGGCTGCATGCGGGGCCGGACGATGTACGTCATCCCCTTTTCCATGGGCCCGGTGGGCTCCTATATCTCGAAAATCGGCGTGGAGATCACCGACAGCGAATACGTGGTGATCAACATGCGCATCATGACCAGGATTGGCGCGCAGGTGCTCGAGGCCCTGGGTGCGGAAGGCGAGTTCGTCAGGTGCCTGCACTCGGTGGGTAAACCCCTGGCTCCGGGCGAAAAAGACGACGGCTGGCCCTGCATGCCCAACGTGGACGACAAATTCATCAGCCATTTCCCCGAGGAGCGCATGATCTGGTCCATCGGCTCGGGCTACGGCGGCAACGCCCTGCTGGGCAAGAAGTGCTTCGCCCTGCGCATCGCGGGGGTGCAGGCCCGCGACGAGGGCTGGCTGGCCGAGCACATGCTCATCCTCAAGCTCACCAACCCGGCGGGCAAATCGTATTACGTCTGCGGCGCGTTCCCCAGCGCCTGCGGCAAGACGAACCTGGCCATGCTGGAGCCCACCATCCCCGGCTGGCAGGTGCAGACCGTGGGCGACGACATCGCCTGGATGAAGTTCGGGCAGGACGGCAGGCTCTACGCCATCAACCCGGAGGCGGGCTTCTTCGGCGTGGTGCCCGGCACCTCCATGAAGTCCAACCCCAACGCCATGCGGCAGATACAGAGCAACACCATCTACACCAACGTGGGCCTCACCGACGACGGCGACGTGTGGTGGGAGGGCTGCGGCTCCCCCGCCCCGGCGCATCTTATCGACTGGAAGGGCAACGACTGGACGCCCGGCAGCGCCGCCCCCGCCGCACACCCCAACGCCCGCTTCACCACCCCCGCGTACCAGTGCCCGGTGATCGCCCCCGAGTGGGAGGACCCGGCGGGCGTGCCCATCTCGGCCATCCTCATCGGCGGCCGCCGCGCGCAAACCATCCCCCTGGTCAACGAGAGCCTGGATTGGGAGCACGGCATCTTCCTGGGCTCCATCATGGGCTCGGAGATCACCACCGCCGACATCACCGACAAGGTCGGCCAGGTGCGGCGCGACCCCTTCGCGCAGCTGCCTTTCATGGGCTACCACATGGGCGATTACCTCCAGCACTGGGTCAACATCGGCAAGGCTGCCGAAGCCGCCAAGCTGCCCCGCATCTACTTCGTCAACTGGTTCCGCAAGAGCGCCGAGGGCAAGTTCCTCTGGCCCGGCTTCGGCGACAACAGCCGCGTGCTCAAGTGGATCGTGGAGCGCATCTCCGGCGAGGCGCAGGCCGTGGAGACCCCCATCGGCAACCTGCCCGCCCCCGGCGCCCTCGATATCTCCGGCCTTGACCTGAGCGAAAGCGACATGGCGGAGCTCCTCGCGGTGGACAAGGAGGCCTGGGCCGCGGAGATCGACTCCATCGCGGAGAACTACAAGCTCTATGGCGGCAGACTGCCCAAGGTGCTGGCGGAGGAGCTGGAAAAGCTGAAGGAAAAGCTGGGGTAAAAAAGTGTAGAGACGCACGGCAGTGCGTCTGCCCGATAAAAAATATTTTGTTGGAGACGCACAAAGAAAATATTGTTGGAGACGCACGGCAGTGCGTCTCTACATCATTTCTTCACCCATTCTCAATCCACGCCCGCTCCGTCTCCTTTGGCAGGATCAGCGTGTGCTCGGCGTCCCACACGAACTCCACGGTTTTCGTGAAGCCATGGCGGTTCTTCGCCACGATGATCTCCATTGTGTTGGCCTCGGGCACCTCCACCTCGCCGGCGTCCTGCTCGTTCTTGTAGTAGTCCTCACGGTAGAGCAGCATCACCACGTCGGCGTCCTGCTCGATGGAGCCGGATTCCCGCAGGTCGCTCAGCTGCGGCCGGTGGGATTTTCCTCTCCCTTCGGTCGCGCGCGACAGCTGCGCGCAGCAGATCACGGGGATATTCAAGTCCTTTGCCATCATCTTCAGGGAGCGCGTGATCTCGCTGACCTCCTGCACGCGGTTTTCAGTCCTCTTCGCGCCTTGCAGCAGGCCGAGGTAGTCGATCACCACGCAGTCCACGCCCTTGAGCCGCCGCGTGCGCGCCTTGATCTCCGGCACGGTGAGGGCGGAGGTGTCGTCGAACCACAGGTCGCAGTCGTTCAGGCTGCCCACGGCGTCGGCGATCTTCTTCCACTGCGCCTGGTCGAAGGTGCCGGTACGCATCTTGTAGCCGGGCACCCGCGCCTCCATGGAGAGCACGCGCTGGGCCACCTGGGCCTTGGTCATCTCCAGTGTGAAGAACAGCACGCGCTTGCGGGCGTGCACGGCGATGTTGCGCGCCAGGCGCAGGGCCACGCTGGTCTTCCCCACGGCGGGGCGCGCGCCGATGAGCACCAGGTCCGAGCGGTTCAGGCCCGTCAGGCACTCGTCCAGCTCGCCGAAGCCCGTGGTGTAGCCCTTGTACTGCTCCGCCTCCGGGGAGGTCATCTTCGCCAGGGTGTCGTACACGTCGTTGACGATGATGTCCCGCAGCTTCGTCGCGCCCGACTGCACGCGCCCCTGGCGGATGTCGTAGATCTTCTGCTCGGCGGCGTCCAGGAGGGTGTCGGCGCTCTCGGTCTCCGCGCTGGCGGACTGTATAATCTCCTGCGAGACGGAGATCAGGGTGCGTACGTAAAATTTTTCCCGCACGATCTGCGCGTAGCTCTCCACGTTCGCGGTGCTGGGCACGGCCTGCGCCATCTGGAACAGATAGTTGCGCCCGCCGGTCTCGTCGTAGACCTCGTCCTTTTTGAGCCTGTCCAACACCAGCAGCGGGTCGATCTTGCCGCCCACGGCCTCG
>WQTL01000212.1 GCA_009786275.1 Bacillota bacterium
TTACAGATACTCGCGTAAAGAAGGGAACCTGAAACCAAACAAAGCCACCCGTTTTCACAGTATTGCAACAAAAAACCCAACCCATCGCCTGCTGCGCGCGAGCAGGCGGTGGGCTTTTTCATGGACAAAAAACAAAACCCAAAGGAGATCCCCCCATGCCCAAAGGCTTTTTCATGAGCAACCACATCTTCGACTATCCGCTTTCGCCGGTGGAATTCAGCGTATACGCCTACCTGTGCCGCTGCCGCAACAGCAAGTCGGGCACCTGCTTCCCCAGCTTCCAGACCATCGCCGGGGCCTGCAACATCTCGAAGCGCTCGGTCAGCAACGCGCTGAACCGCCTCGAAGAGCTGCGGCTCATCCAACGAGAAAATCAATTCCGCGAGCGGCGGCAGACCAGCAATCTCTACACGCTGCCGGAGGTGCAGCCGGTGCCTGCCCCCGGCGCAAGCGATGCTTGCTCCCCCGTGACGCCCGTGCTTCCCCCCGGTGAATCTGCTGCTTGGGAAATAAATCAACCCAACGAAAAGAATGATACCCATCAGGGAGGTCACTCAGTCAATGACATCTGCGAATGGGCAGGGATAGATTGCCTGCCCGACCCGTTCATGCGTGAAACCCTGCGCAGCGTGATTGAGCGGATGTATGCCGCTGATTTCATCACGGTGGACGGCACCCGGATTCCGCAGGAGCAGGTGCGCAGGCAGTTGGCCCGCGTGAACAGCGACGTCATTCGCCATGCCCTGCGGAACATGCGAGACAACGCGGGGGAGGTCACACGCGGCGGACGGTACCTCATGGCCTGCCTGTATAACGCCGTGGACGACTTCCATGTGGAGCTGGACATCGACGTTGCCCGCTACCGTGCTTCGCTCCCATAGGAGGCAAGCAGAGCGTCCGGCTATACGCCGCCAACCTGCTTGCTCGGGGCGCTGCCCCGGACCCCGTTTTACCCATGCGTCAACGGCGCAATTAACTGACAGAAAGAGGGAACAAAATGAAAGATAGAACCTTTGCGTTCCGCATCAGCGAGCAGGATTACCGGCTTCTGCGGAGCAAGGCCACGCGCGGCAAAGTTACCATGACCGACTTAATCCTGCACTCGGTCAAGGACAAGGAAATCGTTGTGGTACAAGGGTTGCCGGAGGCCATGGCCGAAATGAAAGCCTTGGGCCGCAACCTGAACCGCCTGACCACCCTGTGCAACATGGGCCGGATCACCTGCCCGCGGCTGGACAACGTACAGCGCGATTTTGCGGCCCTGTTGGTCCAAATTTGCGCCCTTGGCGGGGAGGGGCGGTAAACATGGCCACCGTGAACTTCATCCCCTGCAAAAGCCAGTGTCGGGCCTCCCTGCGCGGCACCCTGGACTACGTGCGGCAGGACCACAAGTGCGTGACCGAGGACGGCCTGCGCTTCGTCACGGGAAAGGACTGCTGCGCCGATACCGCCTATGCGGAATTCATGGCGACGAAGTCCGCCAACGACAAAACGGACGGCAGATACTTCTACCACTACACGCAGTCGTTCTCGCCGGACGAGGGCATCACGCCCGAGCAGGCCCATCAGGCGGCCCTGCGGCTGGCCGATCACTATGAGGGCTACGAGGTGCTGGTTGCCACGCACTGCGACCGGGCGCACATCCACTCGCACCTGGTGATCAACTCGGTCAGCTTCACGGACGGAAGGAAGTTGCGGCAATCGCCCAACACGCTGAAAGAGCTACGCGCGATCTCTGATGACATCTGCCGGGAGATGGGCTTCACCACGCTCGTGCCATACGAAAAGACCTCTCCTGCGAAAGCGGTGAACACCCGCGAGTACCGCGCCGCCGAGAAGGGCGACAGCTTCAAGTTCAAGCTGATGAGCGCCATCGACCACTGCATGGAAGTCAGCCGCACCCGGCAGAACTTCATCGAAAACATGCGCAGGCTGGGCTACGGCGTAAGCTGGTCGGACACGCGCAAGCACATCACCTACACCACGCCCGGCGGCGCGAAGTGCCGCGACAACCGCTTGCACGAAGAAAAATATTTGAAAGAAAGGATGGAGGCCGAATTTGGACTACGAGAAAATGAAGGGCCGCAATGCCGTCGACACCGCCGTGCTGGACAAGCCCTATCAACTGGCGGTGAGAGCAATCCCGGACGAACATTGGCAAGCCATGATGGAGTCACTGAAAATAGTGCCGGAACTCGCAACGGAGGAAAGCCTGACTTACTACCTCAGCCAGATGGGACAGTCCTTGAGGAATTTGAACGGCGAACTGAGCCAGTGCCGGAATCAGATCAGGGAGATCTCCTCACAGGCTGGGAGGACGCAAGAGCAAAGCTTGCAGCGCGTGAAGGAACTGGAGGAATTGCTGTATTGCCAAGCCCAGCGGAATCAATCCGGCCTGCTGAAGAAGCTGGCCTTCTGGCTGGGGGCGGGGGTTATGTTCTTGGCGGCGCTGCTGACCTCGCTGCTGATCTTTCTCAGGTGATCGACGGCATGCCGGAGTATGAGGAGCCTGTGCATTATGCCCATGAGCGCAAGCGCGGTGTCGGCCAGCGCGAGGATGACCACAGCGGGGATGGGTGGGGGATGCGGATGAGATAAAAGGAAGGACAACGGCAGGGCGTTATGCTCTGCCGTTGGTCTTCACGATGCACTGAGCGATCTCATAAATTAGTTTGGCCTGTTCAGCCGAGCAGGATTTCAGCAGCGCAGCCATCTCGCCTTGCAAGTAACTATCCGCGCCCTCGACAACATCGGC
Source organism: Bacillota bacterium (assembly GCA_009786275.1). Classification (GTDB taxonomy): domain Bacteria; phylum Bacillota; class Clostridia; order Oscillospirales; family Acutalibacteraceae; genus WRMQ01. The sequence goes on from WQTL01000212.1 coordinate 2,756, forward strand.
AAGCAGGGACGTGAGGGGGATACCTACCGCGCTGCTGATTCTTGCCAGCATCTCCAGGTTGGGTTTCTCCCTGCCGTTCTCTACCTTGCTGAGGTAGTTCGTGGAAATTTGTACACGCTCCACAAGCGCCTCCTGCGTCAGCCCGGCAGCGGCCCGGGCACGCTGGATGCGTTTCCCTATCAGTCCATAGTCAATCATTATTTATCACCCAAGAGTATTATAGAAATATTTCGCCATAGCTACAAGAAAGCTATAACTTTAGGTATTGACATGGGGCTAAAGGTGGCGTATAATATTTTCAACAACATTCAAGGAGGAGAAGGTTCATGAGCAATAGGTTCAAGCGGATTCTGGCAGTGGCAAAGAGGACAAGCGCACAACGTATGCTGGCTATCATGCTGGCAGCCGTAATGGCGGTCGGGATCGGATTCCCAGCGTCAGTGTGGGCAAGAGCGGCTGAAGTGATTACAGTTACCTTCAACACCACCGACACCAACTTCGGCAGTGCACCAACACCAACACCAATGACTGTGGTGCCAGGCGGCAGCATCACGTTGCCAACGTTACCGGAGTACATCGATGGAGTGTGTGGGATTGAAGATAACACTCCATGTACGGGCAGTTTTTTTGGCTATAGTTTTAATGGTTGGTACGATGGCGAAAGCAGGGTTGGACGTGGTGGGGACATTTATACGCCGTCAAGTAATATAACACTCAATGCCAGATGGGGGGGGGAAGGGGGGGTAAGTCTTCTAAATCATTTATATGGTTTAGAGCCTGGACAAGAACCGGGGATCACTTTCAACGCCAACGGCGGCACTGCATCACCTACAAGCATCAATGTGGACAAAGGAAGCAGTGTGGCAACGCCCACACCTTCAAAGAGCTACACGCTGACTTATAACGTGAACGGCGGCAACGTGTTATCGCCCTCCAGCAAAAATGCGCCATGTATCTGCAACGGCTGGTTTACAGCCAAAGGCACAAAGCGCGCGAACGCAGGCGAGAGTTTTATCAAAAATAATGACCATTATCAAATACTCTACGCACAATGGACGAACCCAGCCATGGGTACGCTGCCAACGCCAACGCACCCCACATCGGGTTATACCTTCAAGGGTTGGTTTACGGCAGCCAGCGGCGGCACACAGGTAACAAGCAGCACGGTTATGACAGGCAACCAGACTATTTATGCGCAATGGAATGTTCCCGCC
>WQTL01000213.1 GCA_009786275.1 Bacillota bacterium
AGCACCCACTGATGAAGGCCGGCGCACTCTGTAGGGGACGGCCTCCGGACGTCCCCGGGCGATAAAATAAAAGCTTCGTTTGGGACGTCCGGAGGCCGTCCCCTACTGTGCGTCAATCGTCGGTTACTTAATAAACGAAATTTTCGGCTGCCGTCAGGATGCCCCCCCTGGGGGGCCGGTGCGCAGCGCCGAGGGGGTGGTACGGAGCACAAAAGGGGGGGATCACTCCATCACCCGTGCCTCGTCCCTCCCCCACTGGGGCCGGGAATCGAACGTGGCCGAGTACAGCACCTTGCCCTCCAGCACGTTCTGAAGGTGCTGGCCGTATTCGCTCTTGCCGTATTTGCGCGCCGAGGCCTCCAGCTGCTCCGCGGCGATCCACCCGGTATTGTAGGCGATCTCCTCCGGCGCGGAAATCTTGATGCCCTGCAGGGTCTCCACGGCCTGGATAAAACTAGCCGCCCGCATGAGGTTGCCTATCGTGCCGGTATCCAGCCAGGCGTAGCCGCGCCCCAGGATGCGCACGTCCAGGTCCCCGCAGTCCAGGTATCTCTGGTTGATGTCGGTGATCTCCAGCTCCCCCCGCCCCGAAGGCTTCAGGCTTTTCGCGAATTCGACCACCCGGTTGTCATAGAAGTACAAACCCGTGACGGCGTAGTTGCTCTTGGGCACCTTCGGCTTCTCCTCGATGGAAAGCACGCGGCCGTCCTCGGCGAACTCCACCACGCCGAACTGCTCCGGGCGCTCCACGGAAAACCCGAATACGGTGGCGCGGCCCGCCTGCTTCGCCGCGCCGCGCAGCAGGGTGCCCAGGCCGCTGCCGTAGAATATGTTGTCCCCCAGCACCATGGCCACGCTGTCGTTCCCGATGAAGCCCTCCCCGATGAGGAAGGCCTGTGCCAGGCCGTCGGGGCTGGGCTGCACGGCGTAGCTCAATTGCAGGCCGAACATGGAGCCGTCGCCCAGCAGCTTGCTGAACTTCGGCGTGTCGTCGGGCGTGGAGATGATCAGGATCTCGCGTATGCCCGCGAGCATCAGCGTGCTCAAGGGGTAGTAGATCATGGGCTTGTCGTAGACGGGCAGCAGCTGTTTGCTCGTGACCATCGTCAGGGGGTACAGCCGCGTGCCGGAGCCGCCGGCCAGGATGATACCTTTCATAGGGTCACTCCTATTCGTAGACATGCCGCTTCAACATTTCACATTATAACCCATTTCGATGAAAAAGTCAACGTGTATATTTTCACCGCCCACGGCATATGGATGGATAGAACTTAAGAATCACCATCATATATACGGAGGGGTCGCCTGTGAAAGGAATCGTCGAGGAGCGCTGCGTGGAGCTGGGCAGCTACATCGTGGAGAACCGGGCCACCGTGCGCGCCGCCGCCAAGAAATTCGGCATAAGCAAATCCACAGTCCACATGGACGTCTCGGAGCGCCTGCGCAGCGTCCAGCCCCAGCTCTACTGCCAGGTGCGCCAGGTCCTGGACATCAACAAGTCCCAGCGGCACATCCGCGGCGGCCTTGCCACCCGGGAGAAATACCGCATGGAAGAAGAATGAGTTGACAGTTGACAAGTGACAGTTGACAGTTGGCTGTTGGCATGGTACACTGAACCCATTGAAAGGGTGAACTGTCAATTGTCAACTGTCAACTGTCAACTGGGTCTCTTCCCCCCCCACCGAGCCGCCGTATTCGACCTGGACGGCACGCTGCTGGACTCCATGTGGGTGTGGCGCGCGGTGGACCGGGAATTCTTCGCCCTACGGGGCATGGAGCTGCCCGGCGACTACGCCGAAGGCCTGCAAGCCCTCACCTTCCGCGAGACGGCGGAGTACACCATCGCCCGCTTCGGTCTGCCCGAAACCCCCGAGGCCCTCATGGCCCAGTGGAACGAGATGAGCTTCCGGCAATACCGCGACCGCGTGCGGCTGAAACCCGGGGCCAAGGCGTATCTTCAGGCCCTGCGCTCGCGCGGCGTGAAGCTGGGCGTGGCCACGAATTTGACGACCCATGTGGCCCGGGCGGTGCTGGAATCCAACGGCGTGCTGGACTGGTTCGCCGCGCTGACCTCCGCCGACGAGGCGCCCCGGGGCAAAAGCTTCCCGGATATCTGGCTCCTCGCGGCGCGGCGCTTGGGCGCGGAGCCCCGGCTGTGCGTGGCCTACGACGACGTGGCGAAATCCCTGCAGGGTATCCGCGCGGCGGGCATGACCGCCTGCGCCGTGCGCGAACCGGACATGCCCCAGGACTGGGAGGCCATGAAACGGGACTTCGATTGCTATATTGAGAGCTTTGAAGGCTAGCGGAGGATGCTAAGCTATGAATTGTTTTTTGTATGGGAGACGCACTGCCGTGCGTCTCTACGCCATATGCCAAAAATGTAGAGACGCACGGCAGTGCGTCTCCCACAAGAAACACCTCGCCCTGCTGCTCTTACTGCCAATCCTCCTCGCCTCCTGCACCCGCCCCCCTGCCCCGCCGACATCTCCCCAGCCCGCGACAACAGCGCCGGAGGCGATTGGCCCCGCCGAGGTGCGCGCGGTGTGGCTGAGCTACTTCGACCTCATGCTGCCCGAAGGCGGCATTTCTGAGCAGGCCTACCGGGAGAAATACGACGCGCTGTTCGCCGAATTCGCGGCCTTCGGCCTGAATACCCTGTTCGTGCACGTGCGCCCCTTCACCGACGCCGCCTACCCCTCGGCCATCTACCCCTGGTCGGAGATTCTCACCGGCACGCAGGGGAAGGACCCCGGCTACGACCCCCTCGGCATCCTGTGCGGGCTGGCCGGCAAATACGGCCTGGGCCTGCACGCCTGGCTCAACCCCTTCCGGATCACGCCGGACCACCGGGATTTATCGAAGCTGGACAAGGGCAACCCCGCCCTGCCCCACATCAAGGCGGACGATTGGTGGGTGCGGCAGACGGACGGGCGCTACTACTGGAACCCGGCGTTCCCCGAAACCCACGCACTGATTTACGCCGGCGTGCGCGAGCTGCTGGAGAACTATCCCCTGTCGGGCATCCACATCGACGATTACTTTTACCCTACTACGCAGGCTCAGTTCGACCGGGCGCAGTATGACGCCTACCGGCTGCGGGGCGGCGCGCTGCCCCTGGGCGATTGGCGGCGGGAGATGGTCAGCCAGTTCGTGGCGGGGCTCTACCGCATGGTGCATAGGGCGAAACCCGGGGCGGTGCTGAGCGTCAGCCCCTCGGCCAACATGGAGCGCAACTTCAGCGAGTGCTGCGCCGATACGGCCCGCTGGATGCGCGAGCCCGGCTTCGCCGACTGGATGGTGCCGCAGATTTACTACGGCTTCGAGCACGCGAAAATGCCCTTCGAGGCTACGGCGCGCGCCTGGGCGGAGCTGCCCCGGCACGGCGGGCTGCGGCTGGTACTGGGCCTGGCGGCCTACAAGATCGGGCAGGACGACCGATACGCGGGCGAAACGGCCCGGGGCGAGTGGCAAACCCGCGGCGATATCCTCGCCCGGCAGGCGCGGCTTTCGCGCGAATTGGAGGGCTGCAGCGGTTTCGCAATTTACTCCTGCACAGGGCTGTTCGGCCCCGCGCTTACAGAAATTGCACAAAAAGAAAAATACAACCTCCAAAATCTGATAGCAAGCCTGTTTTAACGCAGCGTTTATATATAAAAATAAAAGAATCTTGCGAAAAAGGGTTGAACTCATGACTTTCCTGTGCTATAATGAGAGATGGAGAAATTTGTAAATCCACAGGAAAGCGAGATTTGCAACATGAAGAAGAATTGGCGCACAGCCAGTATCGTCGGAATCGTGCTGCTTTGCATCGGGGCGGCGCTGGTGGCGGCCGCGGCCCTGCGCGGCATGCGCGCGGCCAAGGGCACGGATCTCCCCGTACAGGCGCCCCCGGTTTCGGAAGCCGCGCAGGCGGGCACAAGGCCCCTCGCGGCCGCTGCCAGCTGGTCGCCCGCGGCCCGGCCGGGC
>WQTL01000214.1 GCA_009786275.1 Bacillota bacterium
AGGCCCGCCGCCGTGCTAACAGTGGATGCCCTCTGCGCGCGTAAGCTTTCGCGGCTGGGCTGTACGATACAGCTCAGCGACAGCGGGATCGTCCCGGGCTCCGGGGTGGGCAACGCGCGGCGGGAGCTCAGCCGGGGGACACTGGGCGTGCCGGTGGTTTCCATGGGGGTGCCCACCGTGGTGGACGCCGCCACCCTCGCGGCCGACCTGACGGGCAATAACGACCCGCCCGCGGAAAGCGCCGGCATGATGGTGACGCCCCGAGAGGTGGATTTGCTCATCGACCGCGCGGCAAAGCTGTGCGCCATGGCGGTCAACCGCGCGCTGCAGCCGCATCTGTCGATGGAAGAATTCTTGGAATTGACGGAATGATAGATAATAGATTTTAGATTTTAGACATTAGATTCTGTTGCGGCGGTACTTGTCTAAATTCTAACGTCTAACGTCTGAGGTCTTTGCATATCATTATGCAAAGGAGGGGAAGGACAAAATGCAAGAATTCACAGCCCGCCGCGCCGAATCGAAGCCCCTGCCGGAACCCGCGAAACAGCCGGCGAACAGCAGGCGCAACCGGTTGGTCGGCTTCGCCTGCGCGGGGGTGGCGGTGCTGAGCCTGCTGGCCTCCGACGGCCTGCTGCGTGCCGCGGCGCTGGTGGGCGCGGGGCTGGCCCTGCCCCAGGGCGCGGACACGCTGCTCTACCCGGCCGCGGAGGCGGCAAGCGAGGTCACGCAGCAGGCCCTTGAGGGCACGCCGCCGCAGAAGATCGTGCTGGCGGACACGAAGGCGTTCGACATCGCGGCCACGCCGAAGGATATCGAGGTCTTCATGGAGGAGGCGCTCAGCGAGCTGGCGGGCCAGAGGCGCGACGGCGACATCAAGCGCAAGACCTACACCGCCAAGGACGCCACGCACGCCTGGGGGCGGCTCACAGTCCGCAACACGACGAAAACCCAGGCGAACCGCGATTTATCGAAGGACCTGGAAGCGCCGATAGGCTTGCAGCTGGACAAGGGCAAGCCCGCGGTCCTCATTTTCCACACCCACACCACCGAGGGCTTCGAGATCATCGAAAGGCCCTGGTACGCCGCCGACTGGAGCTCCCGCACGGAGAACGGCGCGAAGAGCATCGTGCGCGTGGGGACGGAGATGGCAAAGGCCCTCGAACGCGCGGGCTGGCAGGTGATCCACGACACGAACATCTACGACAGGCAGTACACCGGGGCCTACGACAAATCCCGCGCGGCCGTGCTGAAACACCTGGAGGAGAACCCGGGCATCCTCGTGACCCTCGACGTGCACCGCGACGCCATCCACACCGACAAGGGCGTGCACATCAAGCCCGCGGCGGAGATCGGCGGCAAGGACGCCGCCCAGGTGATGATCATCACCGGCCTGCGGGAGGGGGCCATCGCGGGCTACGCCGACTGGGAGGAGAACCTGCGCTTCGCCGTCAAGCTGCACATGGTCGCCGAGGAGCGCTACCCCGGGCTGATGCGCCCGCTGTTCTTCGCCCCGCGCAAGTACAACATGGACGTGACGCCGTACTCGCTGCTGCTGGAAATGGGCGCCGACGCGAACACCCTGGAGGAGGCGGCCTACAGCGGGCGGCTGATCGGGGATGCGCTGGCGGGGCTGCTGGAGGGGTATACAGTTGACAATTGACAGTTGACAGTTGGGGACGTACATATCGGGAAGGATGTGTTCGTATGACCGAGACCCAGAAGCTCCTCAAGCGTTTTGCGCTGGCAAGCCTGCTGCTGCTGTGCGTCACGGCGATGCTGTGCGGCGCGGCGCTGGTGGATACCAACACGCGGTACCTCTCCCTGGGCGACCCGGGGCGGCAGGTGGGCATCGCCCTGGACAGGGAGACCACGACCATCCGTTGGGACGCCCGTACGGCGGCGGTGCCGTCGTTTGGCGCTGTGATACGGTGGGCGCGGCTGGCCCCTGTGCCGGCGGGGTGCGTGATTGCCATTGGAGAAGCGATTTGGCGGGCGGCGGAGTAAAGATGTAGAGACGCATGGCAATGCGTCTCCGGCAAGAAATTGTGATCGGTTTTATGTTTTGAGACGCACTGCCGTGCGTCTCTACGTCACTTACTATTTCCCCTTCTCGTAGGCCGCGACCATCTTCTTGACCACCTGGCCGCCGATTTGGCCGGCCTGCTTGCGGGTGAGCTTGCGGCTGCCGTCCAAGTCGATGCCGAGCTCCTGCGCGGCCTCCATCTTGTACTGGCGCATGGCGGCTTGGGTGGCCTTTTGCGCGGCCTGGGAGGTCACGCGGCCGCGGCCGTCGGCGGGCTTCTTCGAGGAAGCGGAACTGCTGTTCTTCGGGGCGGGGCCGGACTTCGCGCTGCTTGCCGCGTTGCGGTTGCCGGCGGCGAGGGTCTTGGCGGCCTTGCTTTTCGCGGAGGCGCCGGTGCCGTCCTTGGCCAGGGTGCCGGCCGCGCTGCTCCTGGCGGAGGCGCTGGGCTTCTTCGCGGCGGTTGAGGTGCTCTTGCTCGCGGTGCTGCTCTTGGCGGCGGGGGCGGATTTCGTGCCGCCGGCGCTGCCGCGCGGGCCGCTTGCCAGGTTCTTGGCGGCTTTGCTCTTCGCGGAAGCGCTGCTGCTGTCCTTGGCGAGGGTCTTGGCGGCGCTCGTCTTGCTCGTGGCGCTCGTGGATTTTCCGGTAGGCATATGCGTTTCACTCCTATACTCTGTTTTGTGTATTTGCTTGCGTCTTGGAAGCACTCATAGTATGGGCAAACGCGGAAATAATATCAAGCTTTATTGGTGAGAAATATTGTAAACAGCCGAAAGCTGTGCTAAAATAGTTGTGGTGCGATGGAAGGGGGAGAAATAAATGCGTGGAGAGAAGAAGAAGGGCAAGCCCTTCGCCCCGTTGGGCGATGCGCCCCTGCGCGCGCCCGTGCCCGTGCCGCCGAAGCTGCCCGCGGTGGAGCGCGCGTTCTTCGAAATGCTGCTGGAGGCCCTGGGCGCGGGCCTACAGGAGAGCGAGAAGGATCTGCGCAAACCCGCCGGGCGCGGGGAGCTGCTGCGCAAGAACAGCCGCCTGCGGGGCACGGTGGCCTATGCCAGGGCTCTGCTGCGCCTGGAGGAATTCGACCACGCGGAGCAGCCGGCGGAGACCGAACAGGCGGAGATCGCGGCGCTGCTCAACGTGGCGGTGAACAACCTGCGGCGCTCGTTCCTCTACGCGGGGGTGGCGGTGCGCCGCCCGGCCAATGAGCCCGCCTTCGCGCCGCGCGCGCCGAAGGGGCTCGCGCTGTTCCTGCTGGAGGAGATGCTCGCCTGCTGCCTGCGCTGCGCCCCCGAGGGCAGGAACCTCTACATCAACACCCGCCCCATCGGCGGCCTGCTGCTGCTGAGCATGCGCACCGAGGGCCCGCCGCTCCAACAGAGCCCGCTGATTCCGCTGCTGGAGGGGGACGGCGGCGCCGCCCCCGAGGAGGACTGCGGCTTCGCCGTGTGCCGCGTGCTGGCGGCGCGGCTGGGCTGGGCCTTCCGCTGGGAGGCGGACGAGGCCGGGGTGAGGATGTTCTTAGATATTAGACCTTAGATGTTAGATTTTAGATGATGAGGCGCGAGATATGCTGGCCGGGCGAAGTGTCTAATATCTAAAATCTAATGTCTAACATCTAGCATCTGTTCTATTCCCTCGCACAGTTCCTTGGCAACTTCCATGCTTTCCGCCTCGGCAAGGACGCGCACATGGCGGCCGCTTTTGCCGGGGGTGATCAGGATGCGCCCGCCCTGCTTGCGCAGCACGATGCCCTCCCGGGCGGGCTCCGGTACGGCTTGGCCGCCGCGCTCCTCCAGCAGCTTTTGCAGCATCGAGGGCGGGCAGGGGAGCGTGAGGCTTTTGGACTCCACATAGAACGGCGGCAGGCCGGCGGACAGCTGCGCGAGGCTCATGCCGGTCTCCTTCATGATGGCGAGGAGCTTCACCGCGCGGAACAGGCCGTCGCGCA
>WQTL01000215.1 GCA_009786275.1 Bacillota bacterium
CGCTGTTCTTCGAGGAGCACCGCCCGCCGGTGATCGTGGACGAAATCCAGAAGGCGGCGGCGCTGTTCGACTACATCAAGGACATCGTGGACGAGGACAGGGCGAAGGGGCAGTTCTACCTCACGGGCTCGCAGAGCATGAAGCTCATGAAGGGCGTGAGCGAGAGCCTGGCCGGGCGCGCGGGGATCATCAAGCTGCTGGGGCTGTCCATGCGGGAGCTGGACGGCATCGCGTGCCGCACGCCGTTTGTGCCCACGCAGGAGCACCGGCAGGCCATGCAATCAGCCGGGGCAAGTTTCGACTATCGCGGGACGGCGGAGCGCATTCACAAGGGATTTTTCCCGGAGTTATACGAAAACCCCAGCGATTTACACGATTGGGCCGATTACTACAGCTCCTATTTCCAGACCTATATTGAGAAAGACATCAAGGATGTGCTGCAAATTCAGGATGAGTCGGCGTTCATCAAGTTCGTGAAAGCCGTAGCCTCGCTGACGGGGGAGATGCTGAACCTCAACACCATCGGCGGGATTTGCGGCAAGGACGCGAAAACCGCGAAGGCCTGGCTGTCCGTGCTGGAGTCCAGCGGCCTCGTTTATCTGCTGGAGCCGTATTACAATAATTTCAGCAAGCGCCTGGTCAAAACGCCGAAGCTGTATTTCCTCGATACGGGGCTGGCCTGCTGGCTGTTGGGCTGGAATACGCCGGAGCAGCTGGTCAACGGGGCCATGTGGGGGCACATGTTCGAGAGCTTCGTGTTCGCCGAGGTGCTCAAGAGCTGCTACAACGATGGCATTGTCAAGCCGCCGCTATACTATTATCGCGACAAAGACAAGAACGAAATTGATTTGCTCATTGAGGACGGGGAAACGCTCTATCCCGTGGAGATCAAGACGGCCAGCGACCCGACGAAGGCCATGGTGAAGGCGTTTCGCTGCGTGGCGGACATTCCGGGCAAGCGGCTGGGGCCGGGCGCGGTGGTTTGTTTAGCGAAGGAGGCGCTGCCGTTGACGGAAGGTTGCTGGGTGTGGCCGGTGGGGATGGTGTGAGCGTGATAAAGGGCTGGTTCCGGCTAAGCCATCAGGCTTGCCAGCACCGCCTGGAATTCCGGGCTTTCCCGCAGGGGGTCGTAGCGCTCTTCCTCGCATAAATCGTCGTGTATTCTCGCGGCGTACCCGCCCCGGGCCAGGTGTTCGCTGCCCGTGTAGACACCCAGAAGCGTTGACGCGAGCCCGCGCACGGCCAGGGAGACATGCCTGTAACCCTCTGGCAGGCGGGCCAGCTCCCCCGCGTGGTAGGCCATTTTTTGCAGGAAGGGCAGCGCCCGCTCCGGCGCGCCGTTGTCCGCGCACAGCTCGGCCATGAACCAGTACGCCGTCGCGGCGTTGTAATGAGCGCTGCCGAAATCGCCCTGGTCGAAAATCAAGTCATAGAAGGCCACGGCCGTTTGCAGCAGCGCGAGCTTCTCCTCCCAGGTATATTGCTCGCACCAGCACATGCTGCGCACGGTGTTCCAGACGGCCCAGCCCAGGACGGCCATGGTGTTGCCGCATTCCGCCGCGCGCTCTTCGCCTTCCAGCAGGGCGGGCAGGTTCATCTCCATGCAGCTGAAGAGGTCCGGCAGCCGCTTGGCCCGTTTGACGGCCTCCTCCCTGCGCCCCGCGCGTAAAAGCGCCACGCAGATATTCGCGCTGACCAGCTGCACCGTGTCCGGGTCCTTGCTGGTGGCGATCAAGCGCTCGCTGATGGCGATGGATTCCTCCAAGTTCCGCCGGCATTCCTCTTCTGTTTCTCCGTAGTTATCCAGGTGGGCCGCCAGCGACCCCAGAAACTCGTCGTCGTTGGGGAAGCATTCCAGGGCCTCCCGCAGCAGCGTGACGCAGGCCTCCATATCGCCCTCATTGCTGCATTTTGTATACCGTTGCAGGTAGTCCTCCCGTAAATCGTCGCTGCGCAGGCGCTCCATGCCCACCAGGTCATCCAGGCTCACGCCGAAGTAGTTGGCGATGGTGGGCAGCATCGTGATGTCGGGGTAGCCCTCGCCGCGCTCCCACTTGCTCACCGCCTGAAACGACACCCCGAATATCTCCGCCAGTTGCTCCTGCGTCAAATCTTTTTCCTTGCGCAGGGCCTTGATATTGATGCCGATGCTCAGTTCCATAAAAAATCCTCCCTGTTGTGATACGGCTATTGTATCATGTGTGGGGAGGGAACGCAATCATTCCGTGCTTGAGCGGGTTTCAACCCGGGGTTGAGGGCCTCTTCTCAAACTTTTCGTACACCTCCGGTAGCGCAATCCCAAAGCGCTGGCACAGCGCCTTCACGTCTCGATAATCGTTTTCGTCAACGTCGTACCTGGTGTGAAACTCCACCATGATGTCCGGCGGAATCGTTCGCACCGGGCGGCTTGATGATTGCGTGAAGCAACGCCATCTTTTGCTCCTTCGGGCAGCTCAGTTTCGCGATCGTATCCGCCGCGAACTGCGCGTGAAGCGCGGCCGCGCGCCGCTGAAGCTCCAGCATTGCCGCCGGGTCGCTGGGGAAACAGGACACCACTTTCAACGCACGCACCGCCTCCAATCTTTGCCGCAGTGCATTTTTATGCGGGCAGGGTTGTACGGCAGCACCTGATTACCCGCTTCCTTTCTGTGCTCATGGGCCTTGAGGGCAGAAAAAAAGGAGACGCACTGCCGTGCGTCTCTACAGGAGTGTATATCTCCGTTCCTTGATCGCTTTCACGAGCTCTCGCTCGTTGCGGATGGGTTCGCGCAGGCGGATGCCGCCCGGGGCTACGCCGTCGCCTGTATCGCCGCCATGGTAGTCAGAGCCGGAAAGGGGCAGCAGGCCGAATTTGCGCGCCCACAGCGCGGCGAACTCGTTGTGCGCGGGGTGGTTCGCGTGGCCGTTGTAGACCTCGAGGCCATCCAGCCATTCTGCGCGGGTCAGCATCATGCCCCAGCGGAAGGGGTGCGCCTGCGCCACGAGAAGCCCGTTTTCCCGGGCGAGCGCGCTGAACTTCTTCATGCCCAGGCGGTCGAAGCCCTCGTTGGCGTAGAGGAAGGCCTCGTCGAAGCCGTAGACCAGGTAGTCGTTGGCGCCCGGCCCCGTGAAGCGCAGCTCCATGCCCAGCAGCACCAGGAAGCCCGGCGGGGCCACCGCCTTGGCCGCCTCGTAGCCGCGCAGGAAATTCTCCACGCGGGCGGGCCAATTTGCCGGGTCGCCGAAGCGCCGCGCGGCGTCCTCGCTGAAATGGTTGGTGACCGCCATGGCGTCGAAGCCCTTGGAAAGACAACGATGGACAGCCTCCGCGGCGGTGCACTGCGCGCAGGGGCTGACCTCCGAGGTGTGGATGTGCATTTCGATGCGCATAGCGGGGCCCGTTCTATGTTTGCATATATGTGGGTGATGAAAGCATAAGCAGGGGGCGGCGTCCTCGGCGCCCCAAGCAAAAAACATTATTTTTATGACCCAGGGACGTCCGGAGGCCGTCCCCTACAAATTGCGTTGGCCTTAATAAAACACGGTTACGCGTCCTGCTCCTGCTTTTCCGGCTTCTGCTCCTGTTCCGCGCGGCGGGGCTCTATCTTGCCGTAGCGGCCGGCACCGGTGGCGTCGGAACGCGGGGGGCGGGGAGGGGCCGGCGGCTGCTGCGGCGCGGGAGGGCGGCGGAAGTCACCGTCACGGCGGAAATCCCGGCGGTCGTCGCTCCGACGGAAGTTGTTATTGTCGCGGTTAAGGCTGCTGTTGTCCTCGCGGCGGAAGCCGGCGTTGTTGTCGCGGTTGAAGCCGGCGTTGTTGTCACGGCTGCGGTTGTCGTCCCCGGGGAAGCGGCGGCCCTGCGCGTTGCGCTGGTTGCGCTGGAGATTGCCGCCGGGGCGGTCGTTGCCGGGACGGGGGCCGCGGTTGTCGCGGTTGTCGCGGTTGTTGTAGCCGCCGCGGCGCTCGGGCCTGCGGTACTGCTCGTCGGGGGCCACGACGACGCGGCGGTCGCC
>WQTL01000216.1 GCA_009786275.1 Bacillota bacterium
CCCGCCTCCACACGCAGGTCGATGCCCTCGATGGCGGCGGGGGTGGACTTGATGGTGTTGGGGTAGCGGTAGGTGAGGGAGTGGGTTTCGATGGCGTTCATGGGTTGCCTTTCTTTATAAAGTAAAAATGCTATTTTTCTTATCAGTTCCGTAACCGACAAGATAATGAAATGAACATGGAACGCCATGGCTTTTGCTCCAACGATAAAGAAAGCGGAGGTATTCTTGAATTGCTTTATCTTTCAATGTCCAAACAATTGTGTACCTAAAGATATCAAATTCCTTTGGGCTTATTGCGTGAACGTTGCGAAGATAACAAACATAATTCAATATAGATAGGTACATATCAACCTTCGGTTCAAGTTTATTATCTTCATGGAATGGATAGCTCAGTCTGTCATATTCAATCATATAACGAATTTTGACAATATCCTTTTTGTGCCTTAAGTCCTGCATGATTTGATAGACAAATTCCGTGCGGCGGATTTGTCTCTGCTTGACCCATTGATACAAGGCGGCTAATCCACCTAATAGCGCACCAATAATGGTCGCAAACCATGTCAACGCTTCCGAATGCCATTTGATCCACTCAAGAAAAGTTTCCATTGCTAACTCCTTTCGATGGCAACAAAAATAATCAATCACATACGCCCTGTAGCGCCCTGTCCGCATAAAGATTTACAAAAATCACGATAATGCCCAGAAGCCGCACGAAGACGCGTCGCTTCGCGATGCCTTCCTCAGTCGCCCGAGGCGACAGCTCCTCCCACACGGAGGAGCCTTGGGGATTAAGCTGAAACGGGCATTTCACTGGCAATGTCACATTTGCGCAAATGGTCCTCGCGCTTCCGATTAATCCCCCAGGCTCCTCCGCGTGGGAGGAGCTGTCAGCCTCGGGCTGACTGAGGAAGGCTCCGCGGAGCGGCTGCACGCTTTGCTCTAACTTCATTCACCGCACTTCGTCATTAGCTCAAATATCCCCTCAGCGCATTCTTCCTCCGTCAGTATCCCCTCGGGCATCGCCGGGAACTCCGCACGCATCATGTCCGCGAACAAGGCCGGCACCGGCAGCTCCAGCCCGGCTTTGTGCAATGCGCCGGCTTGGGCGAACACCTCGCGGGGCGGGCCGTCGAGGAGGATTTCGCCCTCGTGCATCACCATCACGCGGCCCGCCCGGGCGGCCTCGTCCATAAAATGCGTGATGAACAGCACCGTGATGCCGCGCTCGCGGTTCAGGCGCAGCACGGTTTCCATCACCTCGCGGCGGCCCCTGGGGTCCAGCATGGCGGTGGATTCGTCCAGGACGATCATGTCCGTGCGCATGGCGAGCACCCCCGCGATGGCCACGCGCTGCTTCTGCCCGCCGGAAAGCTTATGGGGCTCGGACAGCCGCCGGTCATACATGCCCACCGCCTGGAGCGACTCGTCCACGCGGGTGCGTATCTCTTCCGGCGGCACGCAGAGGTTCTCGGGGCCGAAGGCCACGTCGTCCTCCACCACCGCCGCGATGATCTGGTTGTCCGGGTTCTGGAACACCATGCCCACGCGGCTGCGCACCGCGAAGAGGTTCTCCTCCGCGGCGGTGTCCAGGCCCTCCGCCAGCACGCGGCCCGTTTGGGGCGTAATCAGGCCGTTGCAGAGCTTTGCCACCGTGGATTTCCCCGAGCCGTTGTGCCCCACCAGCGCCACGAATTCCCCGCGCGCGATATTGAACGTAAGGCCGGATACGGCGTCCAGGGCTTCCTGGCCCTCCTCGGCGGGGTAGGCGTAGCTGACGTTTTCGAATGCGATCAGGGGTTGGTTCATTAGTTCGTTATAAGCCTTTCACCATAAATAGACAGGGGTTTTCCTCGTTCCAGTAATGCTTGATAACCTCTAGGGGCACGAAGCCCTGCTTGCAATAAAATTGACGCGTACGCTCGTAGGGTTCGTAGTTTGCCGAGGCGTCCAGGGTTTTCACGGTGAGATACCTGTAATTCCTCTCGCGCAGGTAGTCCTCCGCCGCGTTTAGCAGCGCCGCGCCCGCGCCGTGCCTATGATACGCCTCCAGCACGCCGATACTGTGGATATCGCCTGTAAACTCGTTGCGCAGCTTCAGCGCCAAAAAGCCGACAGCTTGACCGCCGTCATAGGCCGCAAAGAAGGGAAACTCCCGGTATAGCACGGCCTTGCTGTCGATGTCCTCCGGCGGGCTGAACCACGCGGGCAGGCTATGCATGATCGAAAGGGTGACGGCGGACTTTTCGTCCGGGCAGTCGACTTGCTTGATCTCCATCATGTGCCCTCCCATATCGCCGTGCTTCCGCAGGGCAGCACAAGCCCCGTGGCCTCCACCGGCAGGCCAATCTCATCGCAGGTAACCTTTCCGCCCAGGCGGCAGGACAGCAAATAGTGCATAACAGAAGGCGAAAGCTCGGCCGAATAGCTGTTGAGCAGCAGCATGGCCTTCTCGCTCAGCAGCTGCGCGCACAGGGCGATGAAGCCATCGAGCTCTTCGGTCAGCTGCCAGACCTCGCCGCCCGGGCCGCGCCCGTAGGAGGGCGGGTCGAGCAATATGACATCGTACTTGCTCCCCCGGCGGATTTCGCGCTGGGCGAACTTGACGCAGTCGTCGACGATCCAGCGCACGGGCCTGTCGCTTAGGACACTGAAGGCCGCATTTTCCCGGGCGCGTGAGACCATACTCTTGGCGGCGTCCACGTGGGTAACATGCGCCCCGGCGGCAAGGCACGCGAGGGTCGCGCCGCCGGTGTAGGCGAACAGGTTCAATACCCGCAGGGGCCTGTCCGACTGTTGAATATGCGCGGCGAGGAAATCCCAATTGACCGCTTGCTCGGGGAAGAGGCCCGTATGCTTAAAGCCCATGGGCTTAACGGCGAAGCGTAATTCGCGATAGGAGATTTGCCATTCCTCCGGCATGGGGCGCAGGGTTTCCCAATGGCCGCCGCCAGAGGACGAGCGCTCGTAGCGGGCGTGGGCCTTGTCCCAGCGAGGGCTCTGCCTGCCGCCCTGCCAGATCACCTGCGGGTCGGGGCGCACGAGGAGGACCTCCCCCCAGCGCTCCAGGCGTTCGCCGTCGGAGCAATCCAGGAGGGCGTAGTCCTTCCATCGGCCGGCTGCCCGCATATAAAGCCCTCTATTTCTGCGTAATAAGCCCCTGGGGCACGTCGCCCACGATCACGGTTTCGGCCAGGCACACGGTCAGCGCGACCTCGCCGGGCACGGTGCCGCCGGGCAGGATGACCGAGAGAGACACGCGCAGATCCATAAGAATCCGGTGCATGGTCTGGTTCACGCCCGCGCCGGAAAGCTCGCTGCGGATGTCGGACAGGGCGCTGCCCGCCATGGTCAGCGGCACGGTGACGTTCGGCCCCGCGCCCGCGAAGAGGCTGCTGCCCAGCAGGGCCCCCAGGGGGAGCTTCAGCCGCGCGCGCCGCAGGGCGACGGCCTTCTCCACCGCGCTGTTGATTTTGCCCCGCAGCAGGTTGACTTCCGCGGCGTCGGTCCGTATGGCGCGCACGCCGCTTTCGCCGGGCTCACAGGATACCAGGCGCCCGTAGCTCACCTGCTCCTCGGCGAGCACCTGCTCCACCGCAGCGGCGACGGCGGCGGAGGCCTGCTGCTCCGCGGCGACGCCGGCCAGGGCCTGCACCTGCGGGGCCACGCGCTTCTCCAGGACCGCGCAGGTGCCCGCAATGGCCGCCGCCAGCACCAGCAGCAGCGCGAGGGTATGCGGCCGCAGCCGCCCGGCGCGCAGCCCGCGCCCCCGGAAGCTTACGATCCTGAACCCCAGCCGGGGCCTGTGGCCCAATCGGCGCATTGCGATCCCCCCACTTCAGCCTGCTATCATGTATATGCGCGCGGGGGGTTGTATCAGTATACACCTTTTGGGCGGGAATAGCAAGGATTTTGCTATGATCACCCACGCCAAACGCATGAACCAGTTCCATCGCCACAAATGAGTTCGCTAGTTTTTTGTGCTTCACAGCAGCAGGACGCGTTCGAGATGCTTTTCG
>WQTL01000217.1 GCA_009786275.1 Bacillota bacterium
CCCAGGCCACCGTCACCGACATCGGCGCGGCGGACGACGACGGCAGCGTATTGATCAAGGCCTCCCTGCCGGAGGGCTCCTACCCCTCGGGCGCGGCGGGCGAGATGGCCATCGCCCGCACCGGCGACAGGCAGAACACCTGCGTGCCCGTCAGCGCCCTGCGCGGCGATTCCGACGGCGACTACGTGCTCACCCTGGAGGAGAAGAAGACCGTCACGGGCCTGACCTACACCGCCCGGCGCGTGGACGTGGAGATCGTCTCCCGCGACAGCGCCCTGGTCTCCCTGCAGGGCGGCCTCGGCAGGGACGTGCTGGTGATCACCAGCGCCAGCAAGCCCGTGGCGGAAGGGGACAGGGTGCGCCTTGAAAATTAAACGCTATAAAACTCTTTTTGTAATTGCCTTGGCTGTAATGGCCTTATTATTCTGGTGCGCGGGCGCATTCACGGCGCAGCGGGCGCAGGATACCCTGCACAGCGTGGCGGCCCGGTGGGCCGCCGGCGGGGTGAGTCCCGCGCAGCTGGAGGCCCGGCTGGATATCTTCCGCGAGGACAGAATGCAAAGCATTCCCGGGCTCACGCTGTGGGCGCAGCACGCCGCGCAGGCGCTCACCGACGGCGACGCGAAGAGCGTGCGCGCACCCGTGCTGGAGCTCTACGGCTCTGTTGACGACCTGCGCGCGGACACATACCTATCGGGCAGCGCGCCCGCCAAGGGGAGCGCCAAAACCTGCGCGGTGAGCGAGGGCATGGCCTTCGCCCTGTGGGGCGGCACGAACGCCCTGGGCCAATCGCTCACCTGGGGGGAGCAGGAATACGCCGTGCAGGGCGTGTTCCGGGGCGGGGACAGCCTGGCCGTCGTGCAGGCCGCCCCGGAGAGCAAAACCCTCTTCCCCAACATGCGATTGCGTTTCTCGGGCGGCGGCGGCAGGCAGGCGGCGGAGGAGTTCCTCGCCCGCACGGATTTCGGCAGCCCGCAGCTGCTGAATATGCCCCTGCTGGGCTGGGCGTTCGATTTGCTGGCCTTCCTGCCCATGCTGCTGATCGGCCTGTGGCTATTGGCGCGGTTGGTTGTCCATGGCGTGAAACTGCGCGGGCAGCCGAAAAAATTGCTCTATTATGTCCCCGCGGCGATTGTTGCGGCTGGAATAGATATCTTCCTCCTCAGCCGCATGGAGCGTGTGCCGGCGGCGCTCATCCCCTCGCGCTGGTCGGATTTCGACTACTGGAGCACCTTGGCAAGCAATCTTGCGGACCGCGTGAAGGCGTGGCTTTCCATGCCGCAGGCGGGGGATATCACCGCCCTGTTCGCTTTGATCGGCACGGCGGTGCTGGTGTTCGCCTGCCTGCTGTGCCTGGCCGTTCTATTGAGCAGGGCGCGGGTGCGCAAACCTCTGCACGCGCTGCTCGCCTGCGGGGGCAGCGCGGTGGCGATGTTCCTCGCGGCGGCGTATTACGCGGGCAGGGGAGGGCTGCGGATCGGCCCGGCCATGTGGCTCATGCCCTGCCTGTGGATCGCGGCGGACTGTGCGCTGAACCGGTGGAAAGGGGGCGCGGCGCTTGAAGCGAAACCGCTTGGAACGCAAACCTGATATGACCCCCTGGCTCTTCCTCGCGCCCAGCCTGCTCTTCGTGAGCGTCATGGTGCTGCTGCCCTTCGGCGACGCGGTGCGGCGCTCGTTTTTCTCCGCCATGAGCCGCAAATTCGTGGGGCTGGGCAACTATATCGCGGTGTTCCAAAACGAGGCCTTCCAGCTGGCGGCGAAGAACACGGCGAAGTTCGCGCTGGTGTGCATCCCCCTGCTGCTGCTGTTCTCCCTGCTGCTGGCGCTGATACTGAACGCCGTGAAGGACAGCCGCGGCGTGTTCAAGACGGCCTTCCTGCTGCCCATCGCCATCCCCGTGGCCTCCATGGTGCTGCTGTGGCGGATTCTGTTCCACCAGCACGGCCTGCTGAACATCGCCCTGGGCTGGGTGGGATTGGAAAGCGTGGACTGGCTGAACAGCGGCTGGGCCTTCGGCGTGCTGGTGTTCACCTATCTGTGGAAGAACGTGGGCTACGACATGGTGCTGTGGATCTCGGGCCTCAGCGGTATCAGCCCGGCGCTGTACGAATCCGCGCAGATCGACGGCGCGAACGCCTGGAAGCGCTTCTGGCGCATCACCCTGCCTGGGCTGACGCCGACGCTGTTCACCATCACGGTTTTATCTCTGTTGAACTCCTTCAAGGTGTTCCGGGAGGCCTATCTCATCGCGGGGAGCTACCCCGACGACAGCATCTACATGCTGCAGCACCTGTTCAACAACTGGTTTTTGAACCTGGACGTGGACAAGATGTGCGCCGGGGCGGTGCTCATGGCCCTGGTGGTGTTTTTGCTGATCCTGGCGCTGCAACGGGTGTGGGGGAAGGAGAAATCGCGATGAAGCTTCGCCGTTACGGCATGCTCTGCGTGCTGTCCTTCCTCTCATTTTTTGTGATCGTGCCCCTGTGGCTGCTGATCTCGGGGTCCTTCATGGGCGGGCAGGAGGCCGCGCAGAACTTCGCCCCCGTGCTGGAAAATATCGAGGGCTCCGCCCTGTGGCCGCTGATCCCAAGATACCCGACCATCCAACCCTATGTGGAGCTCCTGCTGGATACCCCGCAGTTCTTCGGCATGTTCTGGAACTCCGTGGCACAGGTGTTCCCCCTGGTGCTGGGGCAGGTGCTCATCGGCGCGCCGGCCGCCTGGGCCTTCGCCAGGTACGACTTTCGATTCAAGAAGGCCCTGTTCCTGCTCTACATCGTGCTGATGCTCATGCCCTTCCAGGTCACGATGGTATCGAGCTACCTGGTGCTGGACGGCCTGAAGCTCATGGACACCATCTGGGCGATCATCCTGCCCGGGGCGGCCAGCACCTTCCCCGTGTTCATCATGACACGCTTCTTCCAGGCAATCCCCGCCTCTCTCACCGAAGCCGCCGCCATCGACGGCGCGGGGCCCTTCAAGGTGTTCCTGCGGGTGGGGCTGCCCCTGGGCGCGCCGGGGATCCTCTCGGCCGTGGTGCTGGGCTTCTTCGAGTACTGGAACGCCCTGGAGGTCCCGCTGACCTTCCTGAAGGACAAGAGCCTGTGGCCGCTCTCGCTGTACCTGCCCTCGATTTCCTCGGAAAACCTGGGGGTCTCGCTCATCGCCAGCGTGGTGATGCTCACCCCCGCGCTGCTGATTTTCCTGTTCGGGCAGAAGTACCTGGAGCAGGGGATCAGCGCGGCGGGAATGAAGGACTAATGCTGAATGCTTAATGCTGAATGCTGAATTGGGGTACGGTTATGCCTAATCTCACCATCGATACCGTCAATAAAGTCTACCCCGGCGGCGTGCACGCCGTGAAGGACCTCTCCATGGAGATCGTGGAGGGGGAGTTCATGGTGTTCGTCGGGCCCTCGGGCTGCGGCAAAACCACCCTGCTGCGCATGATCGCCGGGCTGGAGCGGATCGACGGCGGGGAGATGCGCATGGGCGGCAAGCTGCTCAACGACGTGCCGCCCAAGGACCGCGACGTGGCCATGGTGTTCCAGAACTACGCGCTGTACCCAAACATGAAGGTCTACGACAACATCGCGTTCCCCCTGCAAATGCGCAAGGCGGATAAAGCCGATATTCAAATCGCGGTGGAGGACGTGGCGCACAAGCTCGACCTGCTGGAGCTGCTCGGGCGCAGGCCGGGGGCGCTCTCGGGCGGGCAGAGGCAGCGCGTGGCCCTGGCGCGCGCCATGGTGCGCAGGCCGCGTTTATTCCTGATGGACGAGCCGCTTTCGAACCTGGACGCCAAGCTGCGCGTGCAGATGCGCCGCGAGATCGTGGCGCTGCAGCGGGAGCTGGGCGTGACCACCGTCTACGTCACCCACGACCAGACCGAGGCCATGACCATGGGAAGCCGCATCGCCGTGATGAAGGACGGCGTGCTCCAGCAGGTGGATACCCCCCGGGGCATCTACGAAAGCCCGGCGAACCTCTTCACGGCGCTGTTCATCGGCTCCCCCCCCC
>WQTL01000218.1 GCA_009786275.1 Bacillota bacterium
GCAGTGGCGGGCGGCGGACGAGGACGCGTCGGGCACTGCGCTGCTGCTGCTGAGGGAGGACGAGATTTATCTGACGCCTGGGGAGGTCGACGAGTATCCCGGCGAAAGCGAGTATGACTACGACGTCGTCTATTGGGGCGGGACAGAGTTCGGCATGGAGGAATTCGGGCGGGTACACAGTATGTTTTTTCTTTCGCCGGAGGAGATGGAGCGATACGGCGCGGAAACGCCGGCGGAGATTGCGGACGACGGGCTGATTGCCGTGCGCCCCGCGATGTGGGTGAGCGTGGAGTAAACTTAAGTAACCACCGATTAGGGCCAGCGCACTATGTAGGGGACGGCCTCCGGACGTCCCTGGGCCTTAAAAATAAAGCTATTTGCTTGGGACGTCCGGAGGCCGTCCCCTACATAGTGCGTTAATCATCGGTTACTTAAAAATACATCAAGGAGCTGTTATCATGTTATTCGGAACTGAAATCCTGAAGCCCATGGCGGACCTGGCGCGCGAAGCCGTGCGCGGCACCGGCAATTTCAACTGGACCTTCATCGCGCTGCTGGCCTTCGTGGTGTACGTCTACGCCAACGAGATCAAGAAAAAGAACTACAAGTGCGTCGCGGCGGGGCTGGCGCTGTATATGGTGCACTGGTTCTACGAGATCATGAACGCCGTGATCTGCGCCGCCACGGGCTACGCGCTGTGGACGGTATCGCCCGAGAGCACCAGCTACATTTTGCTCATCGGGGTGAGCTGGGAGCTCTCGATGATGTTCTCCATCGCGGGGCTGGGCACGCACAAGCTCCTGCCCGAGGACCCGAAGAAGAAGATCCTGGGGATCAACAACCGGGTGCTGTTCGCCGTGGGCAACGCCGCGTTCTTCAGCCTGGTGGAGATTTTTCTGGCCTCCACGCCCGCCTTCATCTGGGTGTACCCCTGGTGGGGGGCGCTGCCCGTGTTCGTCACCACCTACATCCCCTTCTTCCTGGCGGCGTACCTGGTGCCGGACGCCAAACCGAAGACGCAGAAGATCTTCATCGGCGGCCTGGCGGGGGTGAACGCGATCCTGCTGGCCGTACTGATCCCGCTGGGGGTAATATAGCTGCGAAAGGAAAATCTCATGCCTGAAAAAACCACCCCCTACTACGCAGGGAGCGACTTCGCGGATTTGCTGCGTCACGACGGCGGGCTGCCGCATGCCGTGGGCGCTTCGAGCTACCAGGTGCTGCGGGCCAACCGGAAGCACCCCGAATGGGCCGACGGGCTGGGCAACACTTACAACCATGGGCCGATGCTCACCTTTTGGCGGGGGCGGTTTTATTTGGAGTACCTCTCCACCCCGGTAAGCGAGCACACGGGCGCGGGTTGCTCGCTGCTGGTGCGGTCTGAGGACGGCATGGCCTGGGGCATGCCACAGGTCTGCTTCCCGGAGATCACGATCCCCGCCAGGCGCTATGCGTGCGCGGACGGGACGGTGATCGAGGTGCCGGAGGAGAAGCCCGGCTTCATGCACCAGCGCATGGGGTTTTTCCATACGAAGGACGACCGCCTGCTGGTGAGCGGATTCTACGGCCACGCGCCGCACCACGACATCTGCCCCTGGCAGAGCTTCGGCGTAGGCCGCGCGGTGCGCGAGGTCTTCGAGGACGGCACGCTGGGTCCCGTCCACTTCATCCGCTATCTCGATTACTCCGGGTGGACGGAGGACAAGCTGCCCTTCCCGTACTACAAGCGCAGTTCCGACCCGGCCTTCGTCGCCGCCTGCGAGGAGCTGCTGGCCGACCGCCTTGTCACCCAGCAGTGGCGCGAGGAGCACGGCTGGCAGGACGACCAAATCGGCATCGAAATGCCCCGTGTCGGCAAGCGCCGGGGCGTGGCGGCGAACTCCCCCTTCGAGAGCGCCTCGAGCTTCTGCTGGTACCACATCGACGAGACGACCGTGATGGGCCTGTGGAAGCAGGGCAAGGTGGGCCGCAGCGACGACGGCGGCAAAAGCTTCAGCCTGCGCTACGAGCCGAGCTTCGCGACCTCCGGGGCGAAATCCTGGGGGCAAAAGACGCAGGACGGGAGATACGCGATCGCGTATGTCAACAGCCTTTCCAGCGAGCATAGATATCCCCTGGTGACGGTGACGTCCGACGACGGCGTCAAGTTCGACGGCATGGCATGCCTGTGCGGCGAGGTGCCGCCCCGGCGCTACGAGGGCGTGTACAAGGACTTCGGGCCGCAGTATATCCGCGGCATCTGCGAGGGCCACGCCGAATATCCGGAGGGCGCGTTTTGGCTCTGCCACAGCATGAACAAGGAGGATATTTTTGTCACGAAGGTGCCGGTGCCGGTGCGGCTCGAGGTGAACGAGCACGTCAACGACACGTTTGGGGATATCAAGGACTGGAATGTCTACCGCACGAAGTGGGCCCGCGTATCGCCCTATGTGATGTACGGCACGGACAACTGCATGCGCATCGCGGACAAAGACCCCTGCGACTACGCCCGGGCGATGCGGATTTTTCCGAAGAGCGAACGGGTTTCGGTTTCCCTGGAAATCATGGCCGCCGGGCAGTACGAAGAGAACCTCGAGATCGAGATCACGGACGGCAGGGGCACGCCCGCCTGCTGGGCCGCGCTGGGCAACGGCGCGCTGCGGGTGAAATACGGCGCGAACACCGAGGAGGCCTTCGAGGTAGCAGCTCCGCCCGCGTGGCATACACTCGAGTTCAGGATTGACTGCGCGGATAATACCTACATGATCGTGTTCGACGGGCAGGCGTTCAGCTATGGGCTGAGCAGGCTGGTGCACAAGGTCAACGAGGTGCAGCGCCTGGTGATACGCACCAAGGCAAGGCGGCACAGCCCGAATTACGATGACTACCCCGAAACGCCTGACATGCCCGGCACGGACGAGCCGGTGACCGAACGGGTGTATTTTGTGCGGGGGGTGCGCACGGGGGAGATCGAATAATGTACATTGTAGGGGGCGGCGTCCCCGACGCCCCAAGTTAAGGTTTTGTTTTATGGCTCAGGGACGTCCGGAGGCCGTCCCCTACGGTCTGCGTTTTGTTAGGTCAGGTTTGCGATAATTTCCTCCAGCAGTTCCTCGATATGTTTGCCCTGGGCGCGCACGGTGACGTCGGCATACCGCAGATACAGCGGGCGCCGTTCGCCGAAAAGCGCGGGCAGGGTTTTGCCTTTTTCGATCACCACGCCGCGCCCGCGGATGTCGGCGACGCGGCGTTCGATCTCCGCGCAGGGCAGGTCGATGAACACGATTTTCGAGATGTCCCGCAGATGCCGCATGGCGCTGTCCGAGTACACAACGCTGCCCCCCGTGGCGATGCAGGTGTTCTCGCAGCGCAGGGCGCGTATCACGGCGGCCTCCTTGGCCTTGAAGGCCTCTAAGCCCTCCTCGGCGATGATTTGCCACAGGAAGCGCCCGTGCTCCTGCTGGATGAGCAGGTCGGTATCGGTGAAGCGCAGGTTGCGCGCCTTGGCCAGAAGGACGCCCACGGTGCTCTTGCCGCAGGCGGGCATGCCGATGAGGGTGACGTTGGTTTTGTCCATGATATTTACACCAATCCGTATTTTTCCGCGAAGGCGTGGACCCCGATGCCCACCGCCACCGGCAGGTTCAGGGAGTCCACCAGGGCGGACTGCGGGATGCGAATTGCCCGGCCGGCGGCGGCGTATTCCGGCGCAAGGCCCCGGGCCTCGTTGCCGAAGATCAGCGCGAAGAGGGGTGTATCTCCTTGGGCGAGTACCTCCGGCAGCGCCTGCCCGCCGAGCATGAAGGGATAGCACGCGTGATGGGGGAAGTCCTGACGGTACGCTTCGAAGCTCTCATACATCGCGAAGCGCAGGCGGAACAGCGCGCCCATGGAGGCGCGTATGGTCTTGGGATGGAAGATGTCGGCGGCCTCGCCCAGGATGGCGATGTCCGTGATGTGAAAGGCCGCGGCGCTGCGCAGGATGGCGCCCAGGTTCCCCATGTCGGCGGGGCTATCCAGCACGATATGCGCGCGGCCGGGCCGGGGGGGATC
>WQTL01000219.1 GCA_009786275.1 Bacillota bacterium
TGCAGCAAAAATGATTTCTGTAACTACCCCGCCGCCGCCACAATCGCCGCGAAATCCGCCGCCTTCAGCGAAGCCCCGCCGATCAGCCCGCCGTCCACGTCCGGCTGGGCAAGCAGCTCCGCCGCGTTGGAGGCGTTCATGGAGCCGCCGTACTGGATCACCGTGCGGTCGGCGACATCCTGGTCATACAGCTCCGCCAGCAGATCGCGTATGCCCTTGTTGACCTCGTTCGCCTGTTCGGCGGTGGCGGTCAGCCCCGTGCCGATGGCCCACACGGGCTCGTAGGCGACGACGACGCGCTGTTGCAGTTCCTCGGCGGAAACGCCAGCCAGGGCGATCTTCGTCTGCAGGCGCACGATTTCCAGGGTGATCCCCTGCTGGCGCTCCTCCTTGACCTCGCCCACGCACAGGATCACCTTCAGCCCGGCGTCCAGGGCGGCGCGGGTGCGCTGCGCGACGGTTTCGTTGGTGTCGCCGAAGAGCGCGCGGCGCTCGCTGTGGCCCACGATGACGTATTCCACGCCGATGTCCTTCAGCATCGCGGCGGCAATCTCGCCCGTGAACGCGCCCTTCTCCGCCCAGTGGCAGTTCTGCGCCCCGACTTTTAAATTCGTACCGGAAGCGCTGGAAAGCACAGTTGGCAGGTCTATGTAGGGCACGCACAGCACGACCTCGCACTGCGCCCCTTCCGTCAGGGGGATCAGCTCCTCCGCGAGCGCTTTTGCCCCGGCGGGCAGCAGGTTCATCTTCCAGTTCCCGGCGATCACCGGGGTGCGCAGGGTTTTGTTCATGGGGTACCTCTTTCAAAATGATAATCAAATTTACGCAAATAACAGCGCGAACCGAGTGCCCAGAGAATAGACGTTCACAATGAACCATTTTATGATGGAATACAGCCAATCGCCCAAGAAATTGTGATTGTTCTTTACGGCCTTCTCATAGCTGGTTACAATGCAATTCACATAGTCATCCAGAACGCCCTCAAAGTATAAGCTGTCAATCATGCCCCCGGATTCCACCAAGCCGTCGTCAAATAAATGTTCGATCATCCATTCCAATACTTCTGCGTCCAAGCCCTTTTCGGCACCCAGCGCTTTCCAATTATCAGTAAATTCCGACGTCAATGTCTCCAGGTTTTTTCCGCTTTTAAATAACAAGGCGCCCAACCCCATATGGGTAGTAATGGGATATAAGCGCAGTATACTGACCGTATAATCCATGATTTGCTCTTTCGTGGGTTCCGCCGCCGAAGCCCCCGCCATCATCGCCCCGCCGATCATCAGCGCCGCCAGCAAAATCGCCAGAACCCGTTTGCATTTTTTCATGATCATACGCCCCTTCAAAATGGATTTGTTTTATTATACTATTCTTATTGTATGCTGTCAATGGGGAACCAAGAGTTTGTCACGCCAACGCATGAACCTGTTCCCTCACCACAAATGTGTTCGCCAATTTGTTTTGCGATTACAGCAGGAGGACACGTTCGAGATGCTTTTCGAGTGTATGGTTGGCCCCCGAAAACCCATTGCCCCTATAGAACCTTTCCCCTATAGAGGCCGGATTTTTATGGAAAACTGATAAGAAACATTCCTGCCGGTTGAAGGTTAGGCCGCCGGGCTCTTCGGCAGCTTTTGCGCCAACTTCTCGCCCAGTATGCCCTTGCAGTTCACGTCGTACTCCTCCAGGCGCAGCAGCGTGACGGTCTCCTCCAGGCAGGCCAGGCAGATGAGCACGGAGATGGCCAGCACCATCGGGAAATTCACCTCGCGCAGCAGCAGGAATACGGGGACGTAGAAATACAGCGCGACGAACACGGTCCGGTTCATGGTCGTGTGCATCATGTTCCACTGCTTGAAGCGCGCCCGCGTGACGAATACGTTGGCGATCTTATACAGCACGCCGGGGGCCAGCGCGGCCAGGCACGGGAACACGTCGATCCGCAGATCCGCCAGGAAAATCATGCAGATTGCCGCCGCGCCGAAGAGCATCGAATCGCCCACGGCGTCGAGCTTGGAGCCCAGGGAGCTTTCCACGTGGAAATGCCGGGCGATCATGCCGTCGAATACGTCCGTGGCGCCGTTGACCAGGTACACGGCCAGGAAAATCCAGGGCCGCCCCGTCAGGAACAGCAGGGCCGCCGAAAGGGGGATGCGCAGGCCCGAAAGCAGGTTGGGTACGTACTTGATGAATTTCATTGCAGTTACTCCTTTTCGCCGTAAAATCCCGCCAGGCTCGCGTAGATCCCCGCGCAGGGGATCTGCTCCAGGGCGGCGGCGGTTTGTTTTTCGGCCTCGTCCGTGAAGCCGCCCGCCCAATCGCGCGGGATGATGTTTTTGTTGTAGCCCAGCACGCCGTTCAGCCGGTGGTTCTCGTAGCCGTAGTTGAGGGAGGCCTCCATGTTCTGTATGTAACCCTGCGCGGCGGGGTCGAACGCGCTGAGGTCGATGTAGCCCATGAGGAGGATCTCCCGGAACCAGGGCAGGTCCGTGAAGGCCTTGACGCCCGGGACGGCGCTGTCCTTGGCGAAGTACGCGTCGGCGGCGCGCGCCCAGCGCACGGCGTCGTCCAGGTAGGCCGCCTCGCCCGTGGCCCTGTAGAGCTCAATAGCCGAGCTGACGGGCGTGCCGGAGTTGTAGGTCAGGGCGGCGCCCTCCGCCCTTTCGATGCCGGTGATGTTGTTGTCCGCGTCCTTATGGAAGCGCATGAGATCCCAGAAGACGCCGCTGGGCTGCTCCAGGTAGCTGAGGAAACGATAGCACTTTTTTGCGCAGCCGAGGTAGTAGGCCCCCTTGCCGTTGTCCGCCGCGCCGGCAAGCAGCGTGAGGAACTGCGCCGCCGGCCCGTTGGAGCACATGTGCAGGGCCTCGCGGTCGTCCCGCCAGTAGAAGCCGCCCAGGGGGCCTCCCGGGGCGCGGCCGAATTTCTGCCCGAACATGCCCTCGTCCAGGTCCGTCCAGCCCTCGGCGAGGAGCATATCCGCGACGGCGATGGCCCGGTGCAGGTATTTCTTGTCCCCGGTGAGGCGGTAGAGCTTCACCAGGTCGCGGCCCACCCACATGTTGTCGTCGTAGTAGACCTGGCCGTCCGAGGCGTTTTTGCACATCGTCCACTTGCCCGTGTAGGCGCTGAAGCCCCCGCCGGGGGTCTTCCTGCCGTAGAACTCCAGGGTGTCCAGCGCCCTGTCCGCGCACTTGACATACTTGCCGTCCAGCGCGGCGAGCTTCGTGTACATGGTCAGCAGG
Source organism: Bacillota bacterium (assembly GCA_009786275.1). GTDB lineage: Bacteria > Bacillota > Clostridia > Oscillospirales > Acutalibacteraceae > WRMQ01. The sequence goes on from WQTL01000219.1 coordinate 3,243, forward strand.
GCGGTGGCGTCCCAGCAGCCGGCGGGCGTGAACTGTTGGCTGCTGCTGTTGTGCAGCATGGGGCTGAGCTTGTCGAAAAAGTTCTTCTCCGCGCTCGCCGCGAGGATTGACGCCCTGGCCCGGTATTTTTCCGCCTTGCTTTCCATGGCAAACGTGGCGTCGGGCCCGGCGGGCCTCAGCAGGCCGGTGCAGGTGACGCTGAGCAGGAAGATAAGCGCGGCGCGCAGGCTTGTGAGCGCATAGGCGAACAGATTGAGCATAATGTGCCTTACCTTTCGATCCGCCGGATCATGTCCACCCGGGCCGCGTGCCGCCCGCCCTCGAATTCCGTGCCGAGCCAGGCGTCCAGGATCATCTTGGCCAGCTCCGGGCCCAGCACGCGCGCGCCCATGCACAGCACGTTGCAGTCGTTGTGCAGGCGGGAGAGGATGGCCGAATAGGGCTCGCTGCAGCAGGCCGCGCGGATGCCGCGCACCTTGTTGGCGGCGATGGACATCCCCACGCCCGTGCCGCACAGCAGCACCCCCAGCTCGCACGAGCCGTTCGAGATCGCCCGCGTCACCTTGAGGGCCACGGCGGGGTAATCCGCCTTGCCCTCGCCGTGGATGCCGACGTCCTCCACCTCGAATCCCTGCCCCTTTAAATGGGCCTTGAGCTCCTCTTTCAGCGCCACGGCGGCGTGGTCACAACCGATTGCGATCATGTATGGGTTCTCCTTCCTGTTCCTTTGCGGGGGTTTTTAGACAGTATATCACATTTGCCGGTTGTTTGCAACCCCTGAAACGCCGCAGAAACCCCGGGCGAGCCGGAAGGCTCGCCGGGGCGGGGTTTGCTGCTGCG
>WQTL01000220.1 GCA_009786275.1 Bacillota bacterium
GCCGGGCCGCTTGCATATGCGGGTGTGGTTTAAGCAGAACGGCTACCTTCCCGGTGGCAAGTGCCGGTGCGAATCCGAGCCGCCCGCTCCATTAGCCTAAAAAAAGGCGGCGGAACCTGCGATAGGCCCCGCCGCTAAGGTTATTTATTCACTTGCTTGCGGTAACGCCATACATCCCCGCCGCCGTTGCCGACGTAGTGCATCTCCTCCCAACCGCGCACAACGAGATCGTTTGCCTGTTCGTGCCTTTTGCCTCTGCCGGTCTCATCGCCGGGGCAGTCCAGCAACCAGCCACCAGGCCTGCACACACGGGTCAGCTCGGCTATCTCCGCATTATAGTCATCGCCGACCACATGGCCGGACATCACGATGTCGAACGTGTTGTCGGGATAAGGGATGGAGGTAACGAGAGCCTCTGCCACACGGATGTTGGTGATACCCTCACGCGCAGCTTTGTCGCGGATGAACTCACGCATAGTACCCACTGGCTCACTGGCATAAACCTCTTTCGCCAGTTCCGCCGCCGCGAAAGCCAGCCGCCCTGAGCCACTGCCGACATCCAGCACGGTTTTTCCGCGCAGGTCGGCCATTTCGTATAGCCGCTCTTTATCCCATGCACGGATATAGTGGCAGTTGCTCATTACCTCCGGCGTAGTGAAGGTAATAAAGTCCTCCACGCATTTGAGCGCGAAAACTTCCGCCTTGCGGATTTTGCGTGGGCTGGTTTCTGCCGGAGCTTCCGCCGCGATTTTAGCGATGGCCTGCGCCCGTTCCGGGCAGCGGTGCTCCAGATACCATTTAACCGCCGGGTTAGCGTTCAGGGCGATGCCCATGCGCCGCCGCCATTTGTCGTCACGCTCCCCAAATATCATGTGAATCTGGAAGCGTTCCAGTAGAAGAAAGCTGTTGAACGAATAGTCCTCACAATTGATCCAACCGAGTCCCATAATTCCTCCTTCGGGGCAATGGTGCCCCCGCAGGAGGGTTAAAGTATAGTCGCCCTCCTGCTTGTTGCGTTAATCACTGTGTACGTCATGTCAATCGCCCCTTTCATTTGGTATGTCCGCATTATAGCATACTTCAAAAATAAAATCAATTAGAATTTCAGGAGGCATCCCATGAAAATCACCAAAACCTACGAAACCGTGCCGCTGTCAAAGCTGGTGCCCTACGCCCGCAACGCCCGCGAGCACAACGCCAAGCAGGTCGCGCAAATCCGCGCGTCGTTCCGGGAGTTCGGCACCCTCAACCCCTGCCTGGTGGACGAGGACTACACGCTCATCGCCGGGCACGGGCGGCTGCTGGCGGTGATCTTCGCCTCGGCCTCCTCAGCCCCGGGACCCAGCAGCCGCTGGATCTTGGACAGCTTTTTCTCCGCGCGCTCCTGGAAGGCCGGCCCGGCCGCGCACTTGCGCCATGTGACAGTCATCCTCATGAGAAACACAACCTTTCCGTTTGGATTGGGTCTGGGTTTGTTTCATTATAACATATTATTATGAAAAAGAAAGGGGATTTTTGTAAATATTATGAAGGAAATTTAGCGCGCTACAGTCCTTGCGCGGCGCTCAGTAGATGGCTAAAACCTCGCCGTCCGCTATCTTCCTTTCAAGCATTTTGCCTGACGCATCGTACAGATAGGAGCCGGAAACAACGTATGCCCCGTCCTCCAGCCAAAACACCCTGCCGGTTTCGATGCAATTTTTTGAAATCCGGATGTTGTGCGTGCCGTCGTTGATGTAGATGCCAGCGTACTCCGGCTTGTAATAGGCGTTGTGGAAATCCCGGGGGCCGTCATAATAGGGGACATCGAAAAAATCTTTTGCGGCGCTCGGTTCTTTTTGTGCCGCGTAGTGCTCCGTATCGCTGATGCCCCGGGCGAGTACCTCTGTTTCTTCGGTTTCCAAATCATACGAAAGATATTTCCACTGGCCATGAAAGCCGGGCGGCCCGCCATTTTCATATATTTCAAGCCGTATTTTTCCGGGGTCGGCCTCATCGAGGGCCATACCTATCAAGAGGGCGTCGCCCGGCGACTCCCTGAAAAGCAGCGCCCTCTTGATTTCGCGCATAGCGGCCAGGTCATAGGTGACCAGATGGAGCGCGCTTATTTCTTTTCTCCAATCACGGAGCGTATAATACAGGCGCTGCTTTTCTTCGTCAACAACACAATGGCGGATTTCAAAGCCCAGGCTTCCCTGAAGGATCACCGTTTCGGTTTCGTCGGCCAGATGTTTCACGATCAAATAGGATTCGTCCCCGGGCTTGCCGGCCTCGGTGTAGGCATCGTGCGTTTTTTCAAAATAGATGATCGTAGAAACGCCGCCGGGGAGTTCGACGGTTCCGCTTTTTTCATATTCGATGAAATTCTCCACTTCCAGCAATGCGCCGGCGCAGCCCGTCAGAAAGGCACAGAGGAGCAAGCCGGCCACGCAAAGCTTCAGTGTGTTCATGCGCATCTTCATAACACCGCCCCCGCGTGCCTGTTCACATGGCACCCCACGTTCACCGCCACGGGCAGCCCCGCGATGTGCGTCGCGCCGGTCTCGATGGCTACCCACAGTGCTGTGGTGCGCCCACCGAAGCCCTGCGGGCCGATCCCCAGGGCGTTGACCTCCGCCAGGATGCGGCGCTCCAGGGCGGCGTAGAGGGGGTCGGGGTGGCGCGCGCCAACCTCGCGGCACAGGGCGCGTTTCGCCAGCAGCGCGCAGGATTCGAAATTCCCGCCCAGCCCCACACCCAGCACCATGGGCGGGCAGGGGTTCCCCCCCCCGATGCGCACCGTTTCAAGAACGAACGCCAAAATGTCGTCCTCGCCCGCCGCCGGGGTGAGCATCTTCAGGCGGCTCATGTTCTCGCTGCCGAAGCCCTTGGGGCACAGGTCGAGCCTCAGCGCATCCCCCGGCGCCAGGCGCAGGTGGATGACCGCGGGCGTGTTGTCGTTGGTATTCACGCGCCGCAGGGGGTCGCCGACAACCGAGCACCTCAAATAACCCTCGGTGTAGCCCCGCGCCACGCCCCGGTTGACCGCCCCCTCGAAGTCCCCGCCAACGATGCGCGCTTCCTGCCCCAAGTCGGCGAAAACAACGGCCATGCCGGTGTCCTGGCAGATGGGCAGTTGCATTTCCGCGGCGGCGTCCAGGTTGCGCGTCAAATCGCCAAGAATCTCGCGGGCCAGGGGGGCGTCCTCCTCCCGCGCGGCGGCCTCGATGCGCTGCCGCAGCGCGCCCGGCAGGCGCAGGTTGGCCTCCACGCACAGGCGGGCGACGGCTTCTTCGATTGCGTTCACATGAATCTCTCTCATGAATCAACCTCCGCCTGAATAGACTGCTGGAAGATAATAAGCGTCGACGATGTCGAATTGTTCGCCGTCAAAAGTAACCTTGGCGGGAAAGTCACCGTCAATCGCAAAGGACCCCGCCCGCAAGACGATTTCTCCGCCTAAAAGGGGATACATACAGTGGTCAATGGCGGGGTCCGCCAGATTCAGCTCCGGTTTCGACAGCCGGACCTTCCAGGTCTTATTCCCGAGCGTCACTTCCGCTGTGTTTTCCGTTTCGCCTCGCCTGTATTGCAGGCGCTTACCGAACCAGGCGGCGACGTCGCCGGTGGTAAATACGTGGTCCTCCCACGGTTGCTTTTCCAGCGTGATAATATGCAGGTTCTCGCTCCAGGTCTCTCCATGCTCCACCTGCGTGCTGACCGCAAGCTCATTCAGCCCGTCGCCGTCGATGTCGTAATAGCCCATGCCGATTTGATAGTCAAGGCCGATCCACGGCTTGCCCCAGCCGCTGAAGGTCGCCTCTTCCGTCCCGTGGCGCAGGAGGACGGTGCCCTCCTCCACCATGTAAAGCGTGATGTCGTTTTCCGGCCACTCCGCGATCAGCCGGGGCCCGGCGGGCTTGTCCGTGCCGCCCGCGCCGCAGCTTGCCAGGAAAAGCAGCCCCAAGGCCAGCGCAAAAATGCGTTTCATAAACTGCCCCTCCCTAAAAACAATGCGCAATGAACCCCTTCGTCCATTACGCATTAAGCATTAAGAATTCAGCATTATTTCCGCCCGCCGCGCTTGGGCGCCCCGCCGTAGCGCGTGTCGC
>WQTL01000221.1 GCA_009786275.1 Bacillota bacterium
CTCCACGAGGCCGGCGCCGCCAGCGTAGACGCCACATTCTACGGCCTGGAGCATAGCCACGACGCCTTCGTCGCCCGCCCCGGCGATTTCGCCTGGTTGCTGCGTATCCTGCGTACCGCAAAGGAGCTGGGCTACGAGACCCCCTGCACCTTCCCCCTCACGGAGGAAAACAAGGCGGAGCTCGCCCCCCTCCTTGCCCTGCTGGAGGCAGAGGGCCACACCCAATTCTACGGTTTCCTCCCCGACCATCGAGGGCGCGGCGCGCTGCTGGAGCCTATTCGATTGACCCGCGCCTCCCTGGAATCCCTGTCGGAGAGCGTGCGCGCCCACGCCAAGCTCACTAACTACAAAACCGAGGCCGAATGGCTGCGAACAGGCCTTCCCGACCCCGAACGGCGGCAGCTGCGTCTTGTCCTGACGGAAGAGGACCTCCCGCACTGGGAAAGCCTGCCCCCCGCGTCAGTCCTCGCCGAGCTCGAATCCCTCGACGACGCCTACCGCGCCGCCCTCCCCCCGATAGAGACCCTCGCGCGCCTCTATGGCGACCCCCGCGGCGAGCGCCTCTGCCAGGCCCGCGACCTGCGCTGGAAATGGCAGTCCCGCTGGCTGCGTGAAAACAAGATACAGGTCTACGACGTGACCGACGAAAGCAAAACAGGGAGTGTATGGAGATGACTCACCTCACCGACTACGAGACCGCCGCCGCTGCCCTCCGCGCCCGCCTCCCCCTGCCCTCCTACCCCGTCGCCCTCATCCTCGGCTCCGGCTTGGGCGAGCTCGGCGACCGACTTGCCAACCCGGTAAAAATCCCCTACGAGGACATCCCGGGCTTCGCCTCCTCCGGCGCGCCGGGCCATAAGGGCACGCTCGTCGCCGGCGAGCTCGCGGGCCGCCCCGTGCTGTGCATGCAGGGCCGCCTCCACCGCTACGAGGGCCACTCCTTCGCGCAGATCACCTTTCCTGTACGCGTGCTGCGCCTGCTGGGCGTGCGCGCCCTGATAGTCACGAACGCAGCCGGGGGAATCAACACGGGCTACGCCGTGGGGGACGTCATGGTCATCGCCGACCACATCAACCTCATGGGGGGCAACCCCCTGGCCGGCCTGCACGAGCCCTCCTTCGGCGAGCGTTTCTTCGACATGGGCACGGCCTACACCCCGGCCCTGCGGGCCCTGGCCCATGCCTGCGCGGCCCGGCTGGGGCAGACTTTGCGCGAGGGCGTCTACATCGCCGTGACCGGCCCCAGCTACGAAACCCCGGCGGAGATCCGCGCCTTCCGCGCCCTGGGGGCCGACGCCGTGGGCATGTCCACCGTACCCGAGGTGATTGCCGCGCGCCACTGCGGCATGGACATCCTGGGCCTTTCGCTCATCACGAACCTCGCCGCGGGCGTCACCGAGGCCGTCCTCTCCGGCGAGGAGGTCATCGCCATCGGCCGCGCCAAGGCGAAGGAGATGGAGGCCCTGGTGACGGAGATCGTGGCGGAGATTGTAATGGAGGAAATAACGTGATACAATTGCAGACCGAGCGCCTTTGTATTCGTGACTATACGTCTGACGATTTCAATTCCTATTTTGCTCTTTACTCCAACAAAAAAGTTGTGTACTATTACCCCGATGGTTATTTGAAAACCATTGATGAGGCAAAAAAACAGTTTGACGATGTGCTAAACGAAATTGACAAGGCGGGTAGGCAAAACTATTATCTTTGCGTAAGAGGCAGAAAAGATGATTCGTACATCGGCGAAATCGGGTATTCAACGATAGAAAACACACCTTTGGGTAAGCTTGTAGGCGTTGGGTATTTTCTACTGCCCGCATATTGGGCAAACGGATACGCGACAGAAGCATTTCAGGCGGTCATGCGATTTGCTTTTGAAGATGATCAAGTTTTTAGAATGAAGGCCGGTTGCCTGAAAGAAAACGTAGGCTCCGAAAAAGTTATGATAAAATGCGGTATGATCAAAGAAGCCGATTTCAAATGTTCAACCTTGCATGACGGACAGATGAAAGACAGTGTCGCCTATCGGCTGCTAAAATCCGAATGGAAATCGCAGCATAAATAAATCATTCAAGCCGAATACAAAGGAGCCCCCCATGACCATCCGCCCCCTGCGCCCCTCCGACGAAGCAGCACTGCGCGGCTTGTGCCTAGCAACCACCCCCCTGCACCGCCGCGAGCAGTCCGAGCGCTTCGTCATCTGGCAGGCCTACGGGCAATATTATCTTGACTGCGAGGCGGCCAATTGTTTTGTCGCCGAAGAGGAGGGAAATGCCGCCGCCGCCCTGCTCTGCGCGCCCAATTACGCGGACTACATGCGCCGCTTCACGGAGCGCATCTATCCCAAGTGCCGGAACTACGGCTATCTGGCCTCGGCCTCGGCGCGGCAATACGCTCTGCTGCACAAGCGGCTGGGCGGACAGTACCCCGCCCACATGCACTGGCTTCTGCCCGAAGCCCGGCAGGACCTTGCCCGTCCGCTCTTTGAAACCCTCGCCGCCCGCCTGGAGGCCCTGGAATGCCGCGGCGTCTGCGCGTTCCCGCACCAGCGTAAACAGCCCGCCCTGTGCGAAACACTGTCGTCGCTGGGCTTCGGCACCCTGGGCAAAAGCTCCCAAATCCTGCTGATGGGAAAGGAACTCTTTTGATCCACTGACCCACCCGCCCCCCACCTAATCCCCCAGGCTCCTTCTCGTAGAAGGAGCTCCCGCCTCGGGCGGGTGAGGATGTATCGCGGAGCGACAATCAGTTTTCGCAGCGCGACGTACCCCAAAAAAAAATAATTTAAACGAGGTTATCCTATGCTCACCACCATCGCCCTTGATTACGGCAACGTCCTGGCCCGCCCGGCCTCGGGCAACTGGTTCCTGCCCGCCGACCTGCCCCGCATCCTGGGTCTGGGCAACATGATGAAGATGATGTCCGGCGCGCAGACGCTCCAGGGCAACATGGAGAAGGCCAAGGCCTACCTGGACGAAAACCACCTGCTGCACACCGTGGAGGAGGAGTTCGCGCAGTTCACGCGGTTCTACCGCATCGCGTTCGGCGGCGTGGGCATGAAGGGCCTCGACAACATCAGCGAAGCCCTTGCGCGCCACGCGGTGTACAGCGAGGACAAGGCCGTGTTCTACGGCGACGCGCAGGCCGGTATCCGTGCCCTGAAGGAGCGCTGGCGGGTGATTGTGATCTCCGACACCTGGCCCTCCCTCACGAACACCCTGAAGGCCGCGGGCATCGCGCCCCTGCTGGACGGCATGGTCATGTCCTGCGACTACGGCCACTCCAAAAGAGACAATGGAAAGCTCTTCCAGTCCGCCATAGAGCACCACGGCGTCATTCCCGAGGAGACGCTCTTCGTGGACGACAGCGCGGAAAATCTCGCCTTCGCCCGCGCCCTCGGCTTCCACACGGCGCAGATGGACCGCGACGGCGAAATCGAGGCCTCGGACTACCCCCTCGTGCATACCCTCGCGGAGGCCGCGGCCCTGGCGAACGCCATCGGCACGGATTTGGAGGCCGCCCCATGATCCCTTACGCCATCCTCGGCACCGGCTGGATCTCCGAGGCATTTTACGCCGCTTCGCTGTCCGCGGATTTGGTTCTGCGCGGCGTTTGCTCGCGAACCCCGGAATCCGGCCTCGCCTTCGCCCATAAAATCGGGCAGCCTGGCCTCCCCGTATTCACATCCGTGGAGGCCATTGCCGCCGCGCCGGGCATAGACGCCGTCTACATCGCCAGCCCGAACTTCCTCCACGCCCCCCAGTGCGAAGCCCTGCTGCACGCGGGCAAGCATGTCCTGTGCGAAAAGCCCGTCGTCACCCGCCCGGACGACCTCGCGCGCCTGCAAGCCATCGCACGAAAACAAGGCCTCATCCTCATGGAGGCCATCATGTACCTCCAAACGCCCGCGCGCCAAGCGGTGAAGGCCGCCCTGCCGGCGCTGGGCGAAATCACCTCGGCGCACTTCGATTTCACGCAGCTGTCCTCCAAATACGACGCCCTGGCCCGGGGCGAGCTGCCGAACATCTTCAACCCCGCCATGGGCACCGGGGCCTTCAACGACCTGGGCGTCTACTGCGTCTACCCCGCGCTGGATTTCTTCGGCCCGCCGTTGAG
>WQTL01000222.1 GCA_009786275.1 Bacillota bacterium
GCCCTGTCCGCCGTGCCCGCCCCCCTGCATGCCGCTCCCCTGCCCCGCGCCCTGTTTCCGGCCGCCGACGCCTTACATATCCGGGCCAAACTTGATCATACAGCCCGCCATCCCCACCTACCAGGCGATGCCGATGCCGGCGCCCTGCTTCAGCCCGCCGCCTGTGATGATGCCGCCGCCCGATCCGTGGCAGCAATACAGCGCACCCCGGCAGCCCGCTCCGCCGGCCCCGCCGGCTCCGCCTGTCCCGCCGCCGTTTACCCTGCCGGAGCCTCTGCCACCGCTGCTGCCGGAGTTCTCCAGCGCGCCCCGGCCGGATTTCACCCCCTTCGCGGACGACTATGACCGGTTCTGCCAGGACTGGTACGGGCAGTAAGATATTAGACATTAGATTTTAGATATTAGAAGAGGCGGGCCGCATGCCTGCCTCTTGCTTTTGTACAGGAAATGTGATAAAATATTTCTATGGAGGGCATTGCCTATGGACTACACCCTGGTGCGGACAAGCCGCAAAACCATCGCCATCTACATCCGCCCGGGCGGGCTGGTGGAACTTCGCGCACCCTTGCACTGCCCCAAACGCGACATCGACCGGTTTGTGGCTGCCAAGGCCGGGTGGATCGAGGAGAAGCGCGCGCTGATGCTCGCGCGGCGGCGAATTGAACCCGACCCCGCCCTTGAAGCAAGCCTGCGCGCGCGCGCAAAAGAGATCCTTCCAGAAAAAGTTGCTTATTTCGCGCAGCGCATGGGTGTTTCGCCTGCGCAGGTAAAGATCACCGGGGCGAAAACCCGCTGGGGCAGCTGCTCGGGCAGGGGGAACCTGAATTTCTCGTGGCGGCTGATGCTGGCCGACGACGGGGCCATCGACTACGTGGTGGTGCACGAGCTGGCGCACCTGCGGGAGATGAACCACTCGTCGCGCTTTTGGGCCGTGGTGGAGGCCGCGATGCCGGACTACAGGCAGCGCAGGTTGCGGCTCAAACGGCTGCAGGCGGCGTTGACGGGGGAAGCAATGTAGAGACGCACAGCATCTAGTGTTAGATAACGAGCGTCCAAAAAATCCAAGTAAATAACGATTTTTCAAGGCAGGAGCAAACGGAGAACTGTATCAACCGAACCAAAAAACAAAATCGTCCCGACAAATCACCACGTCTGGGACGTTTTTGTTGCGTCCGGAGCCTGCTTAGAAACACTGAGAAGATTATAGCAGAGGGACAGATAAAATGCAAGCCCAAATCAAAAAATAGCCCTGCGGAGCGATGTGCCTCCATAGGGTTAATTGTACTTGAAGAAGAACGGAAAGATCAGTTTTATCAGCTTCATGAACCAGTCACCAGTGCGCCTAAAGAACACGGTAATCTTTCCCCAGAAGTCCTTGATGAAGCTACTACGCTGTACTTGGTCCGAGGTGACGATATCGCCATATGAATACGGCGGCCCGAATTAGGCAGTGTGGGCACGCAACGACCACGACATATTCACCATAGAACAGGTTCAGGAACCGTCGTGGATATGTCGGCGGGATTTTATAGGGCCAGCCGGACTCGTTTGACGGATAGGGCGGGCAGGTTTGACAGGTGGGCGTACAGGTTTGACATTGACAATACGGAGAGTGTATGGTACACTGTTTATGCTTTACTCATGGGGAGGATAGGGCAACGGTGGAGACCAACCTGAGCGCCGCGTGAGGTTTGCGAGGAGAGTGATACCGCCCGGTGTCGTTCTTTTTTCATTGTCTGAAGCACAGCACCACTCTCCTTGGAATAGTAATGATTGCGCCCAATCATCGCGATGAACGAAAACAGTTGCCTGCCATGGTATAATTGAGAGGACGGCAACGAGCTCGCTAGTTTATGGGACACGAACTCGCCTTGGAATATGGGATGGCCCCTGTGTCGAACCGCGCATTGTCCGGCCTTTTGGCGTAGAGGACGTATGGTAAATTGTAATAATGACAGGGGCCGCGCCGTTAAATTACACTTCAAGGAGATATGGACATGGCAGAGGAAGACGTAATTTATCAGCGTTGACGACGATGGTGTAGGAATCATGCACAATGCGGTCGCAGACAGCGTCGGCTAGGAGTAGTTAATACGGCGTGCGCCTGCGCGCATTGCGGTGTTCAACTGGCGCGACGCATTCAAAATGTCTCCCCATGCTGCGACACTGGTCGCAGCATTCCATTCACATAAGGTAAAGAGAATACTTCAACTCGAAAAATCGGTCGGGAGAAAACCCAAGGAGATTGGGCTGTTTCATTCCCGTTATCCGGCAACGATAGGGTGCGAGTCCGGGTATCGCGACTGTATATAGACGATACGATGAATGCGCCATCGAACATTTGCGCCTTGGTGCATTTCTTATCTGTGCCGCCATATTGGAGTCTCTGTTTCCCGACTGTCTATAGACAACGATATGAATGCACGGTGCAAATTTGCGTAAGCGTCAAATCGTCAGATACAAGTATCCCTCACTTGCAGCACCGCTGCGCTTCCTCGCCCCAAGGCAGGCAATCCTCCGAAGCCATTCCCTGTGGCAAACGCTCCAGCAAAAAATTGATGTACTCATAGGGCTTTAACCCATTCGCTTTGGCGGTTTCGATGATGGAATACACCGTTGCACTAGCGTTGGCCCCGGCGGGCGTATTGCTGAATAGCCAGTTTTTTCTGCCCAAAGTGAAGGGCCGGATGGCATTTTCGGCGCGGTTGTTCGAGAGCTCCAGCTGTCCGTCCAGGAACACGCTCATCAGCCAGGGCTTTTGGTTGCAGGCATAGGTCAGTGCCTTGCCGAGGGCGCTTTCCGGCAAGCGGCACTTATCAAACTCCTCTTTCGCCCAGGCAAAAAAGGCATCGGCTACTAGTTTCGAGAGCTCATCTCGTCGTTTGTGCCGATCTTCGGCTGTCAAGTTTTCATAATTGCTCTCCAAAGCGAAGAGGCGGTTGCAATAATCCAGCCCTGTTTGCGCGGGAGAATCCCTGCGGATATCGTCGTCCAAGGTTTTCAGCACGTCTGTAAATTTTCTGCGCATATGCGTCCAGCAGCCGACGGCTGTCACATTATCAAGGTCGTGGTAGCCAGCGTAGCCGTCCGTGTGCAGATATCCCCGGAAGCCTGCCAGAAAGCGCCTTGGATGATCCGCCGCACGGGAAGGCTGGTATTCGAACAGGACCGCCGGGCGCTCGGCGGTAATGCCCGTGCGGTATAGCCACATATACGACTTGCTTGCAGCCAGTTTGCCGTCCTCGCGCAGTACCTGCACCGAGGTTTCGTCCGCGTGGAGGATATCGTTTTTGAGCAGTTCAACACGCAGACAATCAAAAATCTTACTGAAATAGTGCTCGCTGCTGTAAACGGCCCAGTTGGCCATGTTCTGCCGGGAAACGTGTATACCCATATGTTTCAGGTCCGCTTCCTGCCGGTACAGCGGCAGTGCCAGCACATATTTGTTATACAAAACCTGCGCCAGCAATGTCGGCGAACAAATTCCGCTGTTTTTGATCACGGGCGCGGGCGCTTTTGATGTTTTCATGGGTGTTTTATCGCTATTTTGCTCGCAATGGCGGCAGGAATATGCTGTTTCCACATGTTCCGTAACTTTGTATTGCGCGGGGATCACGGTCAATTCACGTCGGGCAACCTTGTGCCCGCAGGCGTGCATCGGGCCGCCGCAGTCGGGGCAGACTCGCTCGTTCTCGGGCAAATCATAGATAATCTGCTCTATCGGTAGACCGCTGAAGTCCTTGTCACGCTTGCCCTTTTGCTTTTTATGCCTGGGCATGGTCTGTTCGATATCCGGTTCCGGCAGGCTGGGGTCGGCAACTTCCTCCGCCTCGTTGAACAGGCCCAGCTGCTCGCCGCCGATGAGTTTCGTCCGTTCGCTGGAGGCACCGAAGCGCTGATGCCTTGCAAGGCGCAGCTGCTCTTCTAAAAGCTGCACTTTTTGCCTGAGATATGTATTTTCGGCTTCCAGTTCCGCGAAATCAGCATCACTTTTCATACCAATATTATAGCACAAAACGCCATGAAAATCAAGTAGGCTCTCCTGAAAAACCCCAAACAATCACAATTCGCCCAAAAAGCCAACGCGCCAAGGCCCTGAGGCACGCGGCGGCGTTCATGGCGAAC
>WQTL01000223.1 GCA_009786275.1 Bacillota bacterium
CAAGGGCTATTTCAGCGACGCCTTCAATATCTACCTGCCCATCTACGCCATCGCCATCACGGGGCTGAACATCGCCGTTTCGCGCATGGTGTCGCAGCGCTGCGCCCTGGGGGCGTTCAGGGAAGCCCGCGAGATACAGAAGGTGGCCAAGCGGCTGTTCCTCATCGCGGGCCTTGGCGGCACGGCTTTGCTCATGGCCATCGCCTACCCCTTCGTCACGGCCACGTTCAACGGCGTCCCCCTGAGCACCGGCGGCCGGGACTCCATCCCGTCCATCATCGCCATCGCGCCCACGGTGTATTTCTGCTGCGCCATGTCGGCCTACCGGGGCTATTACGAGGGCCTGCGCAACATGAAGCCCACGGCGGTGTCCCAGGTGCTGGAGGCCCTGTGCAAGCTGGTGCTGGGCCTGGGCTTCGCGATCCTCGTGATGGAGCTGGGCCTGCGGGAATTTGCCGCAAGCGGCACGGTTTTCGGCAAGATTGCCGCCGACGAGGATATCGCCAAGAGCATGCTCTACCCCTGGGCCTCGGCGGCCTCCATCATGGGCATCACGATAGGCGCGGTGCTCAGCCTGGCCTACCTCTGGCTGCACCAGCGCATCCGGGGCGACGGCATCACCCAGGAGCAGCTGCTGCTTGCTCCCCCGCCGGAGAACCGCAAGAAGCTCTCCCGCGAGATGATCACGGTGGCCATCCCCATGGTGATCAGCTCCGCGATCCTGAACGTTACGAATATTATTGACTGGGCGAACGTCAGTTACCTGCTCAACCGGACCATGGCGAGGTTCCCGGACGTCATCGGGCGCATCTACGGCGCGGCCCTGGCGGGCAAGCCGCCCGATAAACACGCGGTCTGGATCTGGGGCGTCTACAACACCTCGCTGGATTTTCGCACGCTGATCCCCACGATCATCACGGCGTTGGGGGTTTCGGCCCTGCCGGCTATCGCCGCGGCGTGGACCCTGCGCGACAACGCCACCGTGCACAAGCACATCAATACCGTCCTGCGCGTCGCCCTGATGATCTCCCTGCCCGCGGGCTTCGGCATGGCGGTGCTCTCGAAAGAGATCATGACCCTGTTCTACGAGGCGAAGAACCACGGCATGGCCGAGCACGCCGCCCCCATGATGATGATCTTCGGGCTGGCCACGGGGCTCATGGCCATCTCCGCCCCGGTGATCAGCATGCTCCAGGGCATCGGCCGCACGGACGTGCCCGTGAAGTCCCTCATCGCCGGCACCATCGTGAAGATCGGCGCGAACCAGCTGCTGGTGAGCAACCCGGAGATCAACGTCAAGGGGGCCGCCATCGGCACGGTGCTGTTCTACGTGGTGATCGTGAGCATCAACCTGTTTATGCTCATACGCGTGTCGAAGACGAAGGTCCATTGGATGTCCGTGCTGTTCAAGCCGCTGTTCTGCGCGGTTCTTTGCGCGGCGGCCGCGTGGCTTGCCAAGGACCTGGTGCAGCGGTTCCTGCCTCGCATCAACAGTAACGAGGGCATTATATTGTTCTTCTCGGTGGTGGCGTCCATCGGCTGCGCGGTGCTGGTCTACGTGGTCTCCATGCTTTTGTGCAGAGCTGTCACGGAAGAGGATTTGGAAAACCTGCCAATGGGAAAAAAACTTGGAAAAGTACTTGCAAAATTAAGGCTTTTGGGGTAAAATACTATATGCTTGACATCCGGGAGCTCCTCGGCAAGGAACGGTACTCCACCGAAGACCTGCGGCGCATCGTAGAGATCCTGCGCTCGCCCGGGGGCTGCCCCTGGGACGCAAAGCAGACCCACGCGAGCATACGCAAAAACTTCATCGAGGAGTGCTACGAGGCCGTGGAGGCCATCGACAAGGGCGACGACGCGCTGCTGTGCGAGGAGCTGGGCGATGTGCTGCTCCAGGTGGGTTTACACACGCAGATAGCCAGCGAACGCGGCGCCTTCGACTGGGACAGCGTGACCGACGGCATCTGCCGCAAGCTCATCGAGCGCCACCCGCACGTGTTCGGCGATGTGGAGGTCACGGGCGTGGAGAATGTCCTGAGCAACTGGGACGCCATCAAGCGGGCGTCCAAGGGGCAGGGGAGTACCGCCCGGGCCATGGGGGACGTCCCCCGGCAGTTGCCGGCCCTCATGCGGGCGCAGAAGCTGCAAAGCAAAGCCGCGAAAGCGGGCTTCGACTGGCCGGCGATTGACGGCGCGCTGGAGCGCCTGGAGGAAGAGATACAGGAACTGCGTGCGTCAATCGCGGCGGGGGATGAAGGGTGTTGCCGGGACGAGCTGGGCGACGTGCTCTTCAGCGCGGTGAACGTCTCGCGCTTCCTGCCGGGCTGCGACGCGGAGGAGGCTCTCACGGCGTCCAGCGACAAATTTATGGCCCGCTTCGCCTTTGTGGAACAGCTGGCCGCGGAACAGGGCGTCGACATGAAGTCCGCCCCGCTGGAGGAGCTGGACAAGCTCTGGGAGATCGCCAAGCAGCAGGAAAAATAGTTTGAAAGAACCCTCTTTCAACTTCATATATACATCAAAAATCATTTCAAGAAAAAAAGGAGTCAACCACATGAACAAAAATGATTTCATCGCCGCGCTCGCCGAGCAGGAGGGCATCGAGAAGAAGCAGGCCGAGGCCTGCACCGCCGCCGTGCTCAAGTGCATTGAGGCCGCCCTGGTGGCCGGGCAGAAGGTACAGTTTGTGGGCTTCGGGTCCTTCGAGGTGCGCGCGCGCGCCGAAAAGAAGGTCAGGAACCCCCAGACCGGCGAATCCCTCGTCGCCCCCGCCACCAAGGTCCCGGTGTTCAAGCCCGGCAAATCCCTGAAGGAGCTCGTGGCCGGCTGAGAAAATCATGAATGAGCAAGGCAGGGCCGCAGCCCTGCCTTTTCCTATGTAGGAGGAACCCTATGCCGCAAATCCTCGAAACCGTGATGATGGTCTGCTTCGGGCTGTCGTGGCCCGTGTCCATCCTGCGCTCCTGGCGGACGCGCACCGCCCGGGGCAAGAGCCTGCTCTTCCTGTGCGGCATTGCCGTGGGCTACGCCGCGGGGATCATCGCCAAGCTCAGCGCGGACCAGATCACCTACGTGCTGGCGTTTTACGTGCTCAACCTGCTGATGGTCTGCGCGGACATCGCGCTGTATGTACGCAACCGCAGGCTGGACCGGGAGAGCGCCGATGGATGACTCTTTCTTCGGCTGGGAGAGCTTACGCGCCCCGAAAACGGGGCTCCTGTGCGAGGGCGGGGGGCAGCTGGGCGTCTACGGCGTGGGCGCGCTGCGCTGCTTTTTCGACCATGGCGTGACCTTCCCGTACTACATCGGCGTATCCGCCGCCGCGGCGAACCTGGCCTCCCACCTGGCCGGGCACCGCGACCGCACGCTGCGCTTCTACGCGCAGTACGCCGCCCGCCGGGAATACATGGGCCTCGGCTGCTGGCTGCGGGGCGGCTCGTTCGTCGACCTGCACTATATCTACGACACGATCACCGGCCCCGGCGGCGAGGACCCCATCAACTACGACCTGCTGTGCGCCTGCCCCGACGAGCTGCGCGTGGTGCTCACCGAAGCCGACACGGGCCGCGCGGCCTACCTCGGCAACGAGGCCTTCGCCCGGCGGGAGTGCCGCGTGCTGATGGCCTCCTGCGCCCTGCCGGTCTACTGCCGCCCGGTGGAGCTGGGCGGGCGCTTCTATTTCGACGGCGGGGTCTCCGACTCCCTGCCCGTGGAGCGCGCCCTCGCGGAGGGCTGCGAGCGCATTGCGGCAATATTGAACCGCCCCCCGGGCTACGAAAAGCCGCCGGAGAAGGGGCAGTCACTGTATTGGCTTGTACTGCGAAAATACCCGGCGGTGGCCGAGGCCCTGCGGCGGCGGCACGAGGGCTATATGCGCTCCCTGCGCCTGCTGGAGCAGATGGAGGCCGAGGGTAGGGCGGTGCTTATCCGGCCGAAGGAGGCGTTGCCCATGCACACGTTTACGCGCAAACCCCGTGAGCTGATCGAGCGCGTGTGCGACGTGGGCTATGCGGACGCGGAAAGGGCGATAGGAGAAGGCATCCATACCCCCCGGCCTGCGGCCACCCCCCTCTGAAAAGGGGGCTGTCTCTGCGCTAACTCAAATGAATCGTAAAACACGAAAAGCCCCCC
>WQTL01000224.1 GCA_009786275.1 Bacillota bacterium
ATGCTTTTTGATCCAGAACCTCATGGCTTCTACCGTGCGAAGTATCACCGGAAGACAATGGATATTAGATTGTTTTTAATTGCGGATTAGTATGACCTATAATTTCCTCAAAGATGTAAAATACAGTCTTTTTGGCGATGCAGTAGAGGCAAACAAAGACGCGATCACTACAGCGTGGGGTTTGACGTTCGAGCAGGGATCATTGGGTGCAGCAATCTTCGGATAGATCATCGCTGATTAAGCCAGCGCAATTTGTAGGGGACGGGCTCCGGACGTCCCCTGAGTTTTATTTCCGCAATCAAAACGTAATATTTAGCCGGCCCGCACCGCCTGCCGCCTGTTCATGGCCTCCTCCGCGTCCGCGCCGGCATAGACGACGTACGCCGCGTCCAGGCCCCATTGCTTTGTCTCTGGGTCATAGAACCGCAGATCCTCCCAGGGCAGGAGCTCCCGCACTTCGGCGCTCTCCCCTGCCCCAAGCTGCACGCGTTTGAAGCCCCGCAGCTGCTTCACCGGCCTGTCATCTCCCGCGCCCGCCGAACCGACATAGAATTGCGCAACCGTTGCCCCCGCGCACGACCCTGTGTTGCGTACGGTCAGGCTTGCGTAAATACCCTCGTCCACAGCCTGCGCGTGTAAATCCTCATAGGCAAACTCCGTGTACGAAAGCCCGAACCCGAAGGGGAAGCGCGCCCGCTTGCCCTGTTTATCCAACAGCGCGTAACCGTGGTAGTAGCCGTATTCGATCTCCCGCGCCTCGTCCTCCACGCGCAGGAAGGGCGGGTAGTCCTCCTCGCGCCGCGCGATGGTGAAGGGCAGCCGCCCGCCGGGATTGACGCGTCCGCTCAGGATATCTGCCAGGGCGTTGCCGCCCTCCAGACCCGCGTAGAAGCCCATGAGGATGGCATGCGGCCCGGCCTCGAGCAGGTCCTCCATGACGTAGGCGCTGCCGCCCATGATGTAAACGATCACTTTCTTGCCCGTCTTGCACAACGCCCGCACCAGGGCGATATCCTCCGGCGGCAGGCGCAGGGAAGCCCTGTCGCCGCCCACGTTCTTCGGCTTGCGCCGCTGGTCGCCGCCCAAGGTGGACATGAACTCGCCCTCCTGCCTGTGGTCGCTGCCCACGCAAACCACGAGGTAATCGCTGTTTTGCGCGATGCGCAGCGCTTTTTCAGGCTCGCAGCCGTTGTAGCACACAACTTTGCCCTGCGCAAACCCCGCCTTTATCCCCTGATACGGCGTGACGCAATAGGGGCTGAAGACGTTGCTGCTGCCGTAGTCTCCCCAGTTTTTCTTGTCGGCGTAGCGGCCAAGCACGGCGATGCACGGCGATTGCTCCGTAATAGGCAGTATGCCGTCGTTTTTGAGCAAAACCATGCCCTTTTGCGCCGCCTCCCGAGCCAGGGCGACGTGCTCCCCGCTGCGGATGACGTCCTTCTTCTGCGGCTTGATCTTCGGCGTGGAGCGCAGCAGCATGCCGAGCACGCGCCCCGCCGCCGTGTCGATCTGCTCCATGGTGATCTTTCCCTTGCGCAGCAGGCGCGGCAGCGCGAGATAGCGCCAGGTGTAGGGCATCTCCACGTCGCAGCCGGCGGGCAGGGCCCTCGCGGCGTCGTAGATCGCCAGCACGAAGTCGGAGATCACCGCGCCGCCGAAGCCCATCTCCTCCCGCAAAACGCGGGTGAGCAGCTCGTAATTTTCGCAGCAGTACGCGCCGTTGAGCCGGTTGTACGCCCCCATGATCGACAGCGCCCCCGCATCGATACACTTTTTGAAATGCGGCAGGTAGACCTCCCGCAGTGTACGCGCGTTGGCCTGTACATCCACGATGAAGCGCAGGTCCTCGATGCTGTTGCAGGCGAAGTGCTTGGGGCAGGCGATCATGCCATGCGCCTGCACCGCCTTGGTGAGCGCCGCGCCCATGCGGCCCAGGAGATAGCTGTCCTCGCCGTAGGACTCCTGCGCCCGTCCCCAGGCGGGGTGCCGCAGCAGGTTGATGCACACCCCCGCGAAGTAGTTCGCCCCGCCCGCGATGGCCTCCTCCGCGATGGCTGCGCCGACGCGGGCTTCGAGCCCGTCGTCGAAGCTCGCGCCGCGCAGCATGGACACGGGGAAACAGGTGCTCCGCCCCATCACCACGCCCCGGGGGCCGTCGGTGAAGAGCAGCGGGGGAATCCCCAGACGCTTGCAGCCCCCCGCCGCGTAGGGCGTGGCGTTGTATTTGCGCCGGTACAGGAAGAGATTCATCACCGTGGTGCCCAGCGCGCGCCCCGAGAGCAGGCGTATCTTCTCCCGCGCGGTGAGCGCCTGTAATAATTGCCCGGTCACTTCGGCCAGTGTTTCGCGCGACGGGTTCGCCGCGTACCGCGCGGCCGCCTGTTGAAAATTCATGTCAAACCTCCTCAAGGCAATGTATTTCCCGCGGCCAGGAACAGCGCGTACCAGTCCTCCCGCGTCAGCGTAATCTCCGCCGCCTTCGCGCAGGAGGCCAGCCGCCCCGGATCCATCGTGCCGACCACCGGCTGCATCCCCGCGGGGTGCCGCAGGATCCACGCCAGCGCGACGGCCGTGGCGTCGGCGTCATACATTTTCGCGAGCTCCTCCAGCTTCGCGTTGAGGTCCTTGAAGCGCCTATCGCCGATGAACGGACCCCGGATCATTCCGTATTGGAACGGTGACCAGGGCTGCACGGTGATGTTGTGCAGGCGGCAGAAATCCAGCGCGCCGCCGTCGCGCACCGCCGCCGCGTCGTCCCCCATGTTCACGTGCGTGCCCTGCGACACCAGAAAGGCGTGCCCCAGCCCGAATTGCAGTTGATTGGCCACCAGGGGCTGCCTGACGGCCTTTTGCAGCAGCTGTATCTGCGCGGGGCTGTGGTTGGACACCCCGAACTGCCGCACCTTGCCGCTGGCCTGCAAAAGGCCGAAGGCCTCGGCCACCTCCTCCGGTTCCGCGAGGGCGTCGGGGCGGTGAAGCAGCAGCACATCCAGATAGTCCGTGCCCAGGCGGGCCAGGCTGCCCTCCACCGAGGCCAGGATGTGCTCCTTCGAGAAGTCGTAGCGGCCCTTCCGGATGCCGCACTTCGACTGCAAGAAGATATTCTCACGCGGGCCGGTGTAGGCCCTGCCGAAGATGCTCTCGCACTCCCCTGCCCCGTAGATGTCCGCGTGGTCGAAGAAGTTCAGCCCCAACTCCAGGGCCGTGCCCACGTAGCGCTCGGCCTCGGCGGGCCGCAGGCGGTTCATGCGCATGCAGCCCACGGCCACGGCCGGGACCTCCCAGCCGGTTTTGCCCAACGGGATTGTTCGCATATATTCTCCTTTACAGCTCAAGCAAAGCCTTGACGGAGCCATCCTCAAACCTGTCGCGGATATCGCCCGAGTGGAAGTTGTGCCGCGGGCCCTTGTTCACCGCGTAGCCGAAGACGATTCTGCCGTTGACCATGAGCTTCGCGGCGGCCCACCAGGCCACGCCCGCCGGCACGTCGGCGTTGAAGGCGTACTCCTCGGTGGTGTTCGCGGCCACGTCCACCTTCAGCGTCCTGGGCCCGATGTTGCCCATGGCGGAGCGGTTGTGCTGGCCGTATTCCCAGGTCTCGAAGGGCGTGGCCAGGCTGATCTCGCCGTTCAGGCGCTCGCCCGTGCGGTTATACACCGCGGCGATGACCTTGCCGCCCTCGATGCGCAGGGTCATATCCGGCTTGAAGCAGCCGAACTCGTAGATGTCCTCGAAGTCCTGCGCGTCGTCGGTATACAGCAGCCGCATGACGCCCTGCGCGCCCGCGTCCGGCTTCGTGACGGTGACGTCGAAGGTCTGCAGGCCCACGGGCGCCACGTCGTAGTCGAAGCTGTCCATGCTGGCGGTGAAGCCCTCCGGCAGGGCCAGCTTCGCCGTGCCCGCGACCGCAGCGTCCGGGTGGTTGTTGGCGAAGAACACCGTGAAGCGGGTCTGCGTGTCGCTCAGGCGCTCCACCTTCCGGCTGATGCCCCCAACGAACTCGAAATACCCCATGGGCATGGAGCCCAGGTCGTACTCCCACGGGCGGACATACACCGGCTGCACCGGCTCGCCGTCGGGGCCGAGCTTGGCATTGCCGATTTTCGGCAGCGTATCGGGCAGCTCAATTTGGAAGGTCTCGATGGAATGGCTCCCC
>WQTL01000225.1 GCA_009786275.1 Bacillota bacterium
AAAGCGGCGGCGGTCATAGAGAACGCGGATGGCCGGGGCCGTGCGGCTGAACAGGTTGATCGAGCGGCAGGGGACCTCCCGCTCCTTTTGCACGACATCAAAACGCTCCATCCGTTCCAGGTAGTACCAGAACAGCCCATGGCGTACGCTCACGAAAAAAGAGGGGAAGCGTCTGTGGATTTCCCCCAGCGCCTCGCGCAGCAGGACGGGGTTTACATCCTCCTTCAGCAGAAACCCGATGCGGAAGGTGTAGTTCCAACTGCGCGTGCGCGCCGAAGGGTAGATGGTCGCCGCCACGTCCAGCGGGAACCACCGGGGCGCCTGATAGGTATCCGGCATGGGAAAGGTCTCCTGTCTGTTTGCATATTTGCCCGATCAACGATTTCCGGTTTCTTTTTATTATAAATCATGAAGCCGGTGGAAGGTCAATAGGATTTTTCAAATTCCCGCGGCGAACAAATGCTATTGACACCCGGTCCTGATATGTGATACAATTACAGACAGAACATAGCGACTGATTGCTGCCGCAAGGAGGTAACACCATGAAAAAGCTGCTTGCCCTGCTGCTGTGCGCAGCCATGCTCCTGGCCGCCCTGGCACTGCCCGCCTCCGCCGCGAAGTACAAAAACCCCAACGGCTGCGCGCCGAAGCGACTGTGCCGGTATTCGCCCGTCATCATCCTGCCCGGCATCGGCCAGGCGGAGGCAAGGGTGACGGACGCGAACGGGGAGACCGTCGCCAGATTTTCCGATATGCCCGAGGACGGCAAGCGGGGCTTCCTGGATGTCCATGTGCCCGCCCAGGGCATCCTGGACATCATCGGCGAGGATCATCTGTACCTGTTCAACTACGCCCAGATGGGGAATGTATGGGAGAACGTGGACCTCCTCGCCGAATTCGTCGACATGGTGCGCAAGCAGACCGGGCACGGCAAGGTGAACCTCTGCGCCATCAGCCTGGGCGGGACGCTCCTGACAGGCTACCTGGACCGCTACGGGCATAAGAAGCTGGACCAGATCGTGAATATCGTCGCCACCGTGGACGGCTCCCAGGTGCTGGGCGACCTCACCACCGGCAACCTGCGCACGGACGCGGCATTCTGGCGGGACGGCGGGGTAACGGAGCTCCTCGATAACATGAAGGACCGCCCCGGCTACGCGCGTACCATAGGCTATGTCCTGGAGCTGATCCTGCGCCTTTTGCCCGCGCCCGTAAGCGCGCTGAGCCTGAAGCTGGTCTGGCCGGGCCTGATCTACCTGCTGACGAAACTTGTGGGCGGTACGCAGTTTTTCTGGGCCATGGTCCCCAGGGAGCGCTACCCCGCCGCCAGGGAGGCGCTGCTGCAGGGCCCGCTGAACGCCGCGATGCGCAAGGAGACCGACAGCTTCTACCAGGCGCAGTGCAACTTATACAAGAATATACTGGCCGCCGTGGCGGACGGCGTGCGCGTGAACAATGTCGCCGGGGCCGGCTTCGACGCGGGCGAGGGGGACACCCGGGGCGACTATACCTACATGCAGCTGTTCGAGACGAAGATGAACAGCGACGGCGTCATCCATCTGGAGGGCGCCACCATGGGCGCCACCTGCGCCATGCCCGGCGAAAAGCTCCCGGCGGACTATGTGCCGAAGAAAAAGGGCTATCTCTCGCCGGACGGCAGCATCGACTGCTCCACCGCCCTGCTGCCGAACCACACCTGGGTGTTCCTCGGGCAGCCGCACGAGGTGGGCCGCAACGACGCCCTGATCAACCTGATGACGGCGTTTTTCGCAAACCCCGGCATGAGCGTCAAGACCAACCCTAAGAAGTATCCGCAGTATAACTACGCAATGGATACCGAGAGCCTGCGCCGGGGCAATATCAGGGACGCGAAGGCCCTGCTGGCAGACGCCTCGAAAAATGTCAGCGCGGCGGACAAAAAAGCGCTGAAAGCGGCCATAGACGAGGCCAACGCGGTGCGCGCGCTCACCATAGGCGACGCGAAACGCGCCGACGCCGTCCAGGCGAAGCTTGCCGGGCTGCTGAAAAAGTACGACATGCCATACCGCGAAAACAAGCCCCCCGAGCACGAGGAAGATGGCTTCGAGAGTTTCTTGGGGGATGCCCTGGGCGCTATCGAGCACGGGGCCTGGCTGCTCTGGGGCGACGGCAGCTATCTGGAAGTCTGGAAGCTCTTCGGCGTCTTCGGCCGGCTGTCGTCTTGAATGGAGGAGGAGATAGCGTGAAATTCGAAAAGCTGACCGACGGCTACATTCTGGCCAACGGCGTGTCCATCCCCTGCGTAGGCTTCGGGACCTGGCAGACGCCGGACGACCAGAGCGGGGTCGACGCGGTGAAGGCCGCCCTTGCCTGCGGGTACCGGCACATCGACACGGCGGCGGTCTACGGCAACGAGGAGAGCGTGGGCGCGGGGATGCACGAAAGCGGGGTCAAACGGGAGGATATCTTTTTGACCACCAAGCTCTGGAACGCGGTGCGCGGCTACGACGAGACCCTCGCCGCCGTGGAGGGGAGCCTGGAGAGACTCGGTACGGACTATCTGGATCTGTACCTGATCCACTGGCCGAACCCGGCGCGATACCGCGCGCAGTGGGCGGAAAAAAACGCGGAAAGCTACCGCGCCATGGAAACGCTGTACCGGGAGGGTGTGCTGCGCGCCATCGGCGTGAGCAATTTTAAGCCGCACCATCTGGACGCGCTGCTCCAAACCGCGCAGGTTGTGCCCCAGGTCAACCAGATCCGCCTTTGCCCCGGCGAGACCCAGGCCGAAACCGTGGCCTATTGCACGCGGCGGAACATTCTTTTGCAGGCCTACAGCCCGATGGGCACGGGCAAAATCTTCGGCGACCCGACGATGCGGGAGATGGCGGCGCGTTACGGCCGCAGCGTCGCGCAGCTGTGCGTGCGCTACAGCCTGCAACGCGGCTGGCTGCCCCTGCCGAAATCGGTTACGCCCGCGCGCATCGCGGAAAACGCGCAGGTGTTCGGCTTTGCGATCGAATCACGGGATATCGAAATTATCGCGGGGCTGCGCGGCAGCTGCGGCACGACGAACGACCCGGATACGGTCGGCTTTTGAGCGGCCGGTTTTGCCGCTTCCATGAAGAAACCCGCAATCCATTGAGGGGTTGCGGGTTCTTTTTCTTTTGCGGCTTGGCGGGATTTCCCGCCCGCTTTTTCCGCCGCCGACAAAAAATTGCCAGGATTCGCATAACGATCTTCCAGTTTCAGTGAAATGGCAAAATTGGCAGGGAGGCAACGCATTTTTTTTGTGAATTCGCTTGCTTTTCAGCGCTTTTCTGTTTTACAATTGATGCTGGAAAAAAAGAGGAGGATGCAGTTTTTGAGCGGACTTCGTTTGACGTATATTCCCATATTGGTGCTGGGCGAATGCCGCGCGCCCGATGCGCAGGCATTCGCGGAACGCTTCGGGATCCCCTGCGGCGTCACGCGCGTGCCCGAGACGCGGCACCTGCAAAAAGCCCTGGATGCCGCGCTGGCCCAAAGCGATACGCTGCTCCTGTTGGGCGGCTTTCAGGGGGAGGACCTGCTGCCGCTTGCGCTGCTTACGGAGACGCTGTCGGAATTTTTGATGACGGAGGAAAGGCGCCTGTCTATCCGGCTGTTCGGGCAGGAGGACGAGGCGGCCGGCGGCGCGCTGCTGTATACGCAGGACATCCGGATCTATGTCTGCTGCGCGTGCGAAACGCGCCGGGAGGCGGTGCTGGAGGAAATCCAAAAGGAAATCAACCCGGAGCCGGCGCACGCTCCCGCCAACGCGTGGCTTCCGCTATCGAAACCGGGTTGGATATCTTCAAAAGCGCCGCCCGAAAAAATGCCGGAAAAGCGCCTTGCGCCGCGCGGGCCCGCAAAGCCGCCGCTGGCCGCGAGCCCCTTGCTGGCCGTCTTGGCGGCGGCCCTTCTGGCGTTCTGCGTCGGTATCGGCTATTTGATCTACTACGCGGCGGATTCCGGTATGCAGGATGGCCGCGACCGCGCGGTGCAGGCGCTGCATCCCGCGGATAAAACGCAGGATGGGGACCGCGCCGGGGACGGAACGCTGCGGCAATTCGAGGCGCTGCGCAGCCTCAACAGCGACTGCGCGGGCTGGCTGAGCATCCCCGGGGCGGGGGTGGACCAGCCCGTGATGCTGGAATC
>WQTL01000226.1 GCA_009786275.1 Bacillota bacterium
GATGGTGTGGATGCCGAACTTCTCCAGGGCCTGCGCCGTGGTGCGCCCCACCATGAACAGCTCCCCCACCGGCATGGGCCAGAGGAGCTTCTTGTAATTGCCGGGGTCGATGACCGTGACGGCGTTGGGCTTCTTGTATTCCGAGCCCATTTTGGCGAAAATTTTGTTCCAGCTCACGCCCACGGAGATAGTCACGCCGGTCTCCCGGGCCACGCGGCGGCGCAGCTGGTGGGCGATGGCCGGGGCGTCGCTGCCGAAGAAGGTCATGTCCAGGAAGCTTTCGTCGATGCTGAAGCGCTCCACCCGGTCGGTATAGGTCTCGTAGATGGCGTTGATGCGCTCGCAGAATTCGCCGTAGACCCCGTGGCGCGGCGGGCACAGCAGCAGGCCGGGGCACTTTTTCCTGGCGCTGTGTATGGTCTCGGCGGTCTGGACGCCGTATTTTTTCGCGCGCTCGTTTTTAGCCAGGATGATCCCGTGGCGGCTCGCGGGGTCGCCGGCCACCGCCATGGGGATTTTCTTGTATTCGGGGTGGAAGGTTTCCTCCACGCTGGCGAAAAAGGCGTTGCAGTCGCAGTGGAAAATGATCCTGTCGGGCATGATGATCACCGCACATTTGTTTCTATTCCTATTATAGCACGTTTGTACGGCGAATGCAAGCATTTTTTTCACTTTGGGCGCATGAAATATTTGACACGCCCCCGGAAACGTTGTATGATAGTGTAGAGACGCACGGCAGTGCGTCTCCGCAAAAGTGCGTTTTGATCGGGAGACGCACTGCCGTGCGTCTCTACAGACAATTAGCGATGCAAGGGAGGGAAAACCTATGCCGGCCATCCGGCCCTATCAGCCGAAGGACAGGGAAAACGTGCGCAGGGTCTGCTGCCACCTGAAGCCAGAAGAGGCCTTCGAGGAGAGCCCCTACCGCACGGCCATGCTGGCCACCTACTGCGACTATTACATCGAGTGCGAGCCGCAGAATTGCTTCGTGGCTGTGGACGGCAGCGACGAGGCCGTGGGCTGCATCTGGTGCGCGGAGGATTACCGGGGCTACAAAAAGCGCTTCCTGCGGGAATACACGGAAAAGCTCAAGGCCCTGCCCCCGGCCAAGCGGGCGAGCTGCTTCGGCTCGGTATACATGCCCATCCCCTACGCGCGTAAATACCCCGCGCACCTGCACATCGATGTGCTGGAGGCATACCAGCGCGCGGGGCTGGGCAGCGGGCTCATGGACGCCCTGACCGCCCATCTGCGGGCCAAGGGCGTGCCCGGCGTGATGCTGGTGGTGGGCTACCACAACACGAAGGGGCGCAATTTCTACGAAAAATACGGCTTCCAGCGCCTGCGGGGGCTGCCCTACACCGTGGTGATGGGACTGAAGCTGTAATTTATTTTGAATGGGGGAAACAGTATGCCGACCATCCGACCCTACCAGCCGAAGGACAAAGAAAACGTGCGCCATGTCTGCATAGAGACCGGGCCCGCCGCGGGACAGACAGGAGGCCCCGCGTACGACCTGGAGCTGATCACCTTCTGCGACTACTACCTGGAGTGCGAGCCGCAAAACTGCTTCGTCGCCGCGGACGACAACGACGAGGCCGTGGGGTACATTTTGTGCGCGGAGGAGTTCTGGGCTTACCGCGAGCGCTTCCTGCGGGACTACGCCCCGCGGGTGAAGAATTTCTTCATGTGGGTGAAGTGCCAGGGCTCGGCGCGGATGCCGAAGCTGTTCGTGAAGGGCTACCCCGCCCACATGCACATCAACATTCTGGAGCCCTACCAGCGCATGGGCGTGGGCAGCCGGCTGGTGGATACCCTGACTGACCGGCTGCGTGCCAAAAACATCCCCGGGCTGATGCTGGGGGTGGGCGCGGGGAACGTGAAGGGCCGCAGCTTCTACAAAAAGTACGGCTTCAAGCGGCTGCTGCGCATCCCGGGCTGCGTACTGATGGGCCTGGATCTATGAAAGGAGGGCGCTGCATGGATACACCGGCGGCGGCAAAGACAAGCGGCATCAACTGGAAAGACAAGATCGGCTACGCCATGGGGGACGGCGGCGGCACGCTGTTCCTCGGGGTGATCGGCTCCTACCTGACGATGTTCTACTCGGACGTGCTGCACATCCCCATGGCGAGCATCACGGTGCTGCTGCTGGCGCTGCGCGTGTGGGACGGCATCAATGACCCCATCTGGGGCACCATCGTGGACCGGCGGCCCGCCGGCAAAAACGGAAAATTCCGGCCCTACCTGCGCGCCTTCTGCGTGCCCCTGGCCCTGTGCGGCGTACTGATGTTCACGAAAATACCGGGCCTGAGCGCGGCGCAATACCTGATCTACGCCTACATCACCCACATCCTCTACGAGGGCTTCTACACCACGGTGAATATGCCGCTGGGGGCCATGGCCTCGGTGATCACCGACGACGGCGCCGAGCGCTCGCAGCTTTCCACCTACCGCACCATCGGCTCCGGCATGGGCAGCGCGGTGGGGGCGGTGGTGCTGCCGCAGGTCATCTTTTCCAGGGCGCAGGACGGCGCGGACTACCTGGACGGGAACAAGCTGTTCCTCACCATGCTGGTGCTGGCGGTATGCAGCGTCGCGCTGACGATGCTCTCCTTCCGGATGACCACCGAGCGCGTGCCCCCGCCCCCGGCGGAGGAAAAGCACAATATTTTCGGCACCGTGCGCGTGCTGCTGCGCAACCGGCCGTATCTGGCGCTGTGCTTCGCCGCCATGCTGCTCATCGGCGTGACCATGTATACGCAGACGGTATACGGCTTCCTCTACAAGGATTATTTCTCGTCGGCCTCGCTGAACACCTATGTCTCCATCGCCACCTACGCCCCCACGGCGATTCTGGTACCCTTCATACAGAAGCTGGTTCGGCGCTTCGGCAAGAAGCGCCTGTGCGCCTGGGGGCTGCTGCTCAGCGCAGCCGCCAACACCCTGGCGCTCCTTCTGCGCACGTCAAACCCCTACGTTTTCATGGGCTTCTGCTTCTTCAGCGGCCTGGGCGGCACCTTCCTGAACATGCAGCTCTGGGCGCTGATTGCCGACGTGCTCGACTACCAGGAGCTGCTGTCCCGCAAGCGCGAGGAGGGCACCTGCTACGCCCTGTTCTTCTTCATGCGCAAAATCGGCCAGACCCTGGCGGGCAGCGGCTCGGCCTTCCTGCTGGGCAAAATCGGCTACGACGAGAACAAAATCGTGCAGAGCCCCGGCGTGGCCAACCGGATGTACACCACCGCCACCCTGGCCCCGGCCGCCGCCTACGCGCTGATGTTCCTGGCCATGGCGTTCTGGTACCCCCTGGACCCGAAAAAGGAAGAAAAGATCCGCGAGGATTTACGCATGCAGAGGGCGGCGGCGCAGCAGGAGGCCTTGGCGTGAGCGATTGGAACCCCGGGCAATACCTGAAATTTGAAGGCGAGCGCGGCAAGCCTGTACTGGACCTGCTGGGCCGTGTGCGCCTCCCCTGCCCCGCGCGGATGATCGACATCGGCTGCGGGCCGGGGAATTCCACGGAATTTTTGGCCAAGCGCTGGCCCGGGGCGGAGATCATCGGCCTCGACAGCTCTAAATCCATGCTGGAGGCGGCCCGCAAGCGATTGCCGGATATACGATGGGCCGAATACGACGCGTCGGGCGATCTGTCGCACCTGGGCACGTTCGATTTGGTGTTCTCCAACGCGGCGCTGCAATGGATGCCGGCGCATGAACAGGTGCTGCCGCGCTGGTTCGGGTTGCTCCGGCCCGGCGGCGTACTGGCCGTGCAGGTGCCGCACAACCACGATTCCCCGCTGCACCGGGCCCTGCTCGCCCGGGACGAAAATAACAGCAGGGTGACGCAATATCGCCCTGCCGATTATTATGAAATTCTCTCGAGGCTCACGGACGAGTTCGAGATATGGACCACCGAGTACCATCATGTGCTGGATTCCCACGAGGACATGATCGAGTGGTACAAGGGCACGGGCTTCCGGCCCCACCTGGAACGCCTGGACGCGCGGGGGCAGGCGCGGTTCCTGGCGGAGATGCTGGAGCAGGTGCGGGCGCTGTATGCGCCGCAGAGCGACGGGAAGATTCTGTTCGCGTTCAAGCGGCTGTTCTTTACGGCGGGGAAGTCATAATTTATCCTCCGCCAGCGACGCCAGCGGATAGAACTCGT
>WQTL01000227.1 GCA_009786275.1 Bacillota bacterium
CCGATCCGCTGCGTGTCCAGTCGTGTCCAGTTTTAGCGGAAAAGCCCATGTTGCGACAGGTTGCAAACAATAGAAAAGCACCCCGGAGGCGTAGTTCCTCCGGGGTGTCGTTTGGCGGTTCATTCAGTTTTAGGCGGCGGGTTCGGCGTCAGCCTTACCCGGGACGCCCTGGGGGCCGGGTTCGCCCGCAGGGCAAACGTGGCCCGGTTCACGGATGATACCCTCAGGGCCAGGCCAAATGCCAGCCGGGCCAGCCGGGCCGGGAGTGCCGATGGGGCCAATATCCCCCGGTTCGCCCTGGGGGCCGGTGGGGCCATCGGGCAGGTACGTGCCGCCCTCCCCCAGCGGGAAAGCGCCGATTTCGATTGAGCAGCGCAGGTTCTTTTTGTAGCATGCGCGGCGTAGGTTTTCCTCAGCCACGCCGATGGAGTCGGTTTCGTCAGTAGCCACGGCAGGGCCATTGATCGTGTCCGCCACGGCTTCGCACACGGCTTCGCAAACAGCATCCGTGAGCGCATTCTTCTCCTCTACCGGGGCAAAGGCAGTCATAAACTCCACGACGTCACCCGCTGCGATGTCCTTTACCGCGATGAGCCGCAGGGGTTCGCATTCAATCAATTCGCCGTCCATGCCGTTTTTAAGCAGGGCCTCGTTTTCGCCCCACTGCTCCTTTGCCTCTTCCAGAACATCCTCGATAAATTCCAGCAGCACGTCTGCGCGGATGCGGCCCCGCAGTTCGGGCGGTAACATATCAATAACCCGTGCCAGAACATCGGATTGCTTTTGCATGCCGCTGGCCGCGCCGTACTCCCGCTCCGCGTCCGTCACGAAGGCGAACGTGGCGATGCGCAGCCACTGCTGGATGCGCTGCCAGGCCACGGCCTCTTCGCCGATATCCTCGCCGATGGCATCTACGCGGCCTTTCTCCCGCTTGCGCCACCAGACACACGCGCCGACGCCTAGGACGATGAGGAGAAACGAGGGGAGCAGGTTGATGATTGCCATGATTTTTTCCATTGGGTTCACTCCTAAATGTAATATTTTTACCCGGCGCTCCACCGGGCAGGGCTACGAACTCTTTTCGCCGCTCTCAATTTGGTCTGCTGCCTCCCGCAGCAAAGCCGCAACGCTTTTTTCATTCGAGGTTGCTTTTTTCTTTGTCGCGGCTTTTTTTGGGGTCAGCGCTTTGGAAATCTGAATCGCGCCGCAGATCAGCAACTCCAGACTCCCGCCGATACCGAAAATGGCGGTAGTCAGTGTCGGGTCAAGCGCTGTGCCGCGCCAGAGATCCACGGCAATGTTGATGGCCGCGTAGATGATCCATGAAGCGAAGACAGCGATGACCATCTTTTTTAAGAAGTCATCGCCGTCCTTTTTTGTTTTCTCCTTAGCCACTTTTTCGCACCTCCGCTTTCAGGGATTCCACGTTTTGCGCGTGTCGGGCCCTTGTGGCACCGTTTCCACCCAGTGCCAGGTATTCTTTTCCTGCGTCAACACGTTCAGCAAGGGGGAGTTCCTTCATCCAGACCTCCAGCCGCAGCGTGGCCATGTAGTTCTCCGTGGTGTGCCGGTCGATGTCTTTTATGCGTTTAAGCCCGCGCCGAAGCGGCCCCACCACATACTTGCCGATCATGGCAAGCGCGCCGCCGATTCCAACAATCCACGCCGCTACCTTAAGCACTGCCTCCCACATACATCATTCCTTCTTTTTTTTCAAAATTGACCTTGTTTGCTACTCAGGCGGGGCATCGGGCGCAACATCCTCGAACTGCGGCGGATGTGCGCTGGCCATAATCCTGCGGATATCGGCTCTGAAGTCAATGCGTTCCGTCACCCAGCCGCGCATGTCCTCCAGGGTTATGCCCACGCATGGCGCGAACCAGCACAGGGCCTCAATGATATACCGCAGCCGCTCCGTGTGGTCTGGGGGCTTGCGCGGCCCGTCCTGCGATATGCCGTGCTCCCGCACACTGGCCAGCATGTCGAGCCAACTGTGCAACTCGCGCGGCGGTGCGCCAAGTTCCATGGCGTAGCTCTCGAAGGCGTTCATGGCGTTGATGATTCGCTCCTTGTTATCCGGGCACATAGAGGACACGTGTCAGCCCTCCACTTTTTGAAGATTCTCCACGGCGCACCACGAAGAAATCTCCGCCAGCCGGGCGCATGGTACAGGCGGATTTCCCTGCTTGCCCAGGCCGTTGACGGTCATCACTTTGCCCTTCATCCAGGGCGCGTCAGGGATGTCTTTGCCGCCCGGAAAGTACGGGATGCCATACGCCACGATTTGCACACGGTCGCCGGTCTTCAGGGCGGGCGCGGCGGCGGGTTCATCCCACGCAGTCAGCCCGTATTGCTCAATGAGCTTTATCAGGCTGTCCGCGTAGTCCGGGGCGGTGGCATATCCCGCCGCATGGACGGCGCGGCAGGCTTTTTTGTAATCCCGCTCACCCGCCACAGCCTTGTAGCGCGCGCCGCGCAGGAGCGCGCCGTGGTCGGCGATGGATTCCTCCCAGGATCCGTAGGCGCGGAATGCGGCGGTGATCTCCACCTTCTTGCCGCCGATGTGTTCGGAGGTCTTTTTGTCCATGCGCGGGCCTTTCCAGTTGGCCCCGGCCTTGACCCCAAAGAGCGCATTCGCTTTTTGGGCGAGTTCCGATTTTCCCCAGCCGGATTCAAGGATGGCCTGCGCGATGGTCAGGCTGGGCAGGGTTCCGCTCCCGTCCTGTGCCGCCTTCCATGCTTCGTTGGTTATGTGTCCGATGGCTACAATGTTACGCGGCTCAATATAGTCATCCACAATAACCGCACCATCTTCTCCGGGAATTGGAGCCGAAGAGATTATTGCGGATGACTCATTTAGCCCTGTCACCTCATTTGCCCAGAATGGATGAGTGTGACCAATCGTAATCTTGCCGCCTTTTTCATTTTCAAACTCCATTCTTAGGATCATATCGTCGCCCCCAGCGCAAGTTGTTGTTGTGTCCATCGAAATTCCCGCACGATTTCACGTGGGCCAAGTGGTTGCGGGCTGTTTATCGTGAGGTTAAGCGTTTGCCCGGACATACCGGCCCCTGCCCCCACGCCGGAGCGCGCGGCCCCTTGCAGCGAAGCATCTAGGTTGTAGCTGCCCTCGAATTCCAAGGAAGCGTCTTGAACCACGCCAGCAAGTCCTTCCACCACTGCCCGAGCCGTGTTTTCAGGTCATCCCAGGACTGTTTGATGTCCTTCCACAGGTTGGCAAGCCAATCCTTGAAATCCTGCCATTTTTTCGGGATCGTTTCGGTGAAGAACTTTTTCACGCTGTCGCCGGCGTTGGTCAGGAATTCGCCGGTCGCCTTTACCGCGTTCTCGAACCACTCCTTGACGCTCTGCCACACCCCGGCGAACCACTCCGCGATCTTGCCGGGCAGCGCCGCAGCCCATTCCACAAGCGCGGCCCAGGCCTCGGGGATCGTGACCGTGAAAAATTCCTTGATTGCCGTCAGCGCGTCTGTGATAAACTGCACAAGGTCGTCTTTCACGCTGACGAACCATTCGACAATATCATCCTTCAGCTTTGTGAACCAGTCCGCGATTTTGCCCGGCAGGGCCTTGGCCCATTCCACCAGCGCATCCCAGGCTTCGGGGATAGTTTTGGTAAAGAATTCGATGATGGCATCCTTCGCGTCCACTAAAAACCGCGCGATGGAGCCTATCAGTTCCCCAATCAGATACCCCAGCTTCGCGGGGAGTTCGTTGATCCAATCTGCCGCCGCCCGCGCGGCCTCTGCCAGCTTTTGCGGCAACTCGGAGAACCATGTGAAGATGTCGTTCCACAGCGTGGACAGCCATTCGCCGATTTTGCCCGGCAACTCAGAAAACCACGTGGATACGGTAGTCCATACGTTACTAATCCATTCCCCGGTTTTCGTGGCGAGATCTCTCCACCAATTTGCGAATGCCGCCCATTCATCCGCGCGCTCTTTGGCGCGCAGTGCCTTTTCCTCGGCCCGCGCTTCCTGTGCGAGGGCTTTCGCCTCCGCGTTGGCGGCTTTCTGCGCGGCTCTTGCCTGTGCCTTGGCCTCCCGTTCCGCATCATCGCCTTGGAAGAGGGTAACTAGTACCCTGTAAAACCAAATCATTGAACAACCGGATAAAGTCTTTTGAGCTTGATACGAGCATCTTCGGCAGTAAACTGCCAATCGACAC
>WQTL01000228.1 GCA_009786275.1 Bacillota bacterium
TTTGACCGCTATGTCTTCTTATTTGCCGACGGCGACAAGGTTGCGTTGAAGTGAACTGAATGAAAAAGGCACACCGGCGGGGGCTTGCGCTCACGCCGGCTTTGCTTTCGGGCGCGGAGATTTCAGGGTGAATGACAGAAGCCCTCCCATAGTTTTCTATGAATTCGATTCATGGGCATGTACCAGATATTCTCACGTGAGGGAAGCAAATGCAAGCCGCTTTGCGTGTAATTATCAGTTATCTTAATCATCTCGTGACTGCGCTGTATCCCGCGTCTCTCCCAGCGCTCTTCAAAATTCTTGTTGACTTTTTCCGAAGAGCTGCTATAATATATCAAGAATACATACGAAAGGTGGTGAGAGGCATGGAGCGATCGAAATTTTTATGCGCGCTGGAATTGTTCCCCGGGAGCGATTTGGTGCGTAGGTTTTCATTCGAGGCGGTCAACACAAGGGGGCAGTCTGCCCATTTTCAAGATTGTTTTGAATGCCTCGCCGCCAAAACAGCGGGATAGTCTCCGCTCCTCTATGTTTGGTAGCCCTGCGCAGTCAAGACAGTCTGCGCAGGGTGTTTTTTATGATCAAATGCAGAGGAGATTGTTATTATGATTGATATAGCCGCGAATGAAATCCATAAATATTACGGCGCGAACCATGTGCTCAAGGGCATCACGTTCGAGGTGTACAGCGGCGAAAAAGTCGGCCTGCTGGGTAAAAACGGCTCCGGGAAGACGACGCTGTTCAAGCTGATCACGAGGGAGGAGCCCTTTGAGCGCGGTAGCCTGGCCAGAGCCTCGGGCAAAATCGTCGGGATGCTCGCGCAGATCCCCGAGTTCGGGGAAGGCGACAGCTGTGAGGATGTTCTGCGCGCGTCCTTCAAGGAAATCGCGCAGGTTTTCACGCAGATGAAAAAAATCGAGGGCGACGCCGACCCCGCGGTTCTTGAACGGTATTGCCGACTCCTGGAGGAATACGAGCGTCTGGGCGGGTATGACATCGAAGTCAAGCTGGACAAGGTGTGCAACGGCATGGGCATAGACGAGCGGCTCAGGGGCAGCCTCTTCGCCAATTTGAGCGGCGGGGAGAAAACCCGGGTGAACCTGGCCCGGATCCTTCTGCGGGAAAGCGACATCCTGCTGCTGGACGAGCCGACGAATCACCTCGACCTGGCCTCCCTGGAATGGCTGGAAAATTTTCTGCGTGACTACGCGGGGACTATCGTCGTGGTATCCCACGACAGGGTGTTCCTGGATCGGGTGGTCACGCGCATCATCGAAATCGAGGACGGCAGGGCGCAGTTCTATTCCGGAAATTATACGTTCTATTCCGAGGAGCGCCAGCGCAGGTTTCTCACCCAGGCCGAGCTCTATAAGCAGCAGCAGCGCAAAATCCAGCAGCTTGAAACCGCCATCCGGCGGCAGCGCGTTTGGGCCGCGATCAACCCCTCGAACACGGGTCTGGCCAAGCGGGCCCTCGCGATGGAAAAACGCGTGGAGCAGATGGACAAGGTGGACCGGCCCGTGACGGAACGGAAGCTGGCGGCGGGGTTTGACAGCGGGGGCTACGCGGCGAAGGTGGTCGCCTCGTTTGACCGCGTATACAAAAGCTACGGGGCGAAAGTGATTTTGGAAGAGCTCAGCCTGAAAATCCACAGGAACGAGCGCATCGCCCTGGTGGGGGCCAACGGCTGCGGCAAAACCACGCTTTTGAAAATGCTGACGGGCGAAGAGCAGCCAGACAGCGGCGAAATCAAAGTCAGCCCCAGCGTGAAAGCGGCGTATATGTCGCAGATCATCACGTTCGAGGACATGGACGCGACGGTGCTGGATACGCTGCGCTATGCCGCCGATGTTCCCGTGGAGAAGGCGCGCAGCATCCTGGCCGGGTTCCATTTCAAGGCCGCCGACGTGATGAAAAAAGTGGGCGTGCTCTCGGGCGGCGAAAAAAGCCGGCTGCGGCTGTGCATGATGATGCAGCAAAACGTCAATTTTTTGCTGCTGGACGAACCTACGAACCATCTGGACATCGCGTCCCGGGAATGGATCGAAAACGCCCTGGCCGACTTCGAGGGGACCATGCTGTTTGTTTCCCACGACAGGTACTTCCTGAACCAGTTCGCCGACCGGGTGTGGAGTATGGAGAATGGTGCTGTAATCGAATACGACTGCGGGTTCGAGGAATACTTGGAGACGACCCGCCCGGCCGCTGTCCCGAAAGAAAAAAGCGCGCAGCGAAAACCAATCCCCAGCGAAAAAGCGCCGCCCCCCGCCCCAAGGACTGTTCCAACGGAGGAGTTGATCCGCGAAGCCGAAGCCGAATTGCAAAAAGTGAACGCGGCGATTGATTATGACCTACAGCAATCCGATTTCACGCGTATGCATGCGCTGCATGAGGAAAAAGGCCAGTTGGAGGAGAGGATTGATCTCCTGTATGACAAGTGGGCGGAGGACCGTTAGGCTTCCCCGAACCAGTTCTCGCGGGAGGCGATATCGCAGTGCCGGATGACGCCGAACTCGCCGCAGTACAGGATTTTGTCCGGGTTTGCGCGCAGAAAATCGAACGCGCCCTGCATACGATCCCGCAGGAAGGCAACGTCCATTCGACTGTATTCCGGGTACGCGTTGACGTTGCAGTGCACGGTTCTATGGAAATCGCGGTAGGGCCCGATGCCGCCCGGATAGCGCATTTTTCTGTTGTAGAAGCAATTGCCCTCCTGCAATACGCCCTGCTGGTGCGTGAACTCGAAGGGGTCGTAAAAATGGAAGGTGTAGCTGTCGAAGTGTTCGAAGTCGCCCACGGTCAGCTGTTTGCGCCATTCGTCCCGCAGCACGTTGAAGCGCTTGTAGTTGGTCAGCCAGCCGCCGATCCCCATGCCGCGCTGAAAGCCGGTGAATTCCATACAGCTCTCCTTATCTGTGCAAAGCCAGCAAATGCCCCGCGATATACGCCGCCTGCAACTTTCTGACTTCGTCAACAAAATGGACGTGGTCCTCGTAGAGTTCCCCACCGCCCAAGCTTGCGGTGAAGTGATACAAATCAATCACCGGAATATGATGTTCCGCCATGACTTTTTCCGCGATGGCATTATACAGTACAACGTCCCTGTTATATCGCTTGAACGCCGTGCTGCGCTCGTTGTGCAGCGCATCGTTCACGGGCGTGGTGTGCACCCAAACGATCGCGTCCGCGCGGCCCGCCATGAGGGAGAGCATCGCCCGCAGATTTTGTTCATACTCCTCCGGCGAAACCTGGCGCGTATCTGTCGTTTTGATGTCGTGCAGCCCGCAATTGAGCAGCAGCAAATCGCAGCGCAGGCCGGGATTACGCATTAAGTACGCCAGGCAATGGCCGCTGTCGCCCCCGTTGGAGGAAGACATGACGTCCAGCTCCACCGGGGCGTCGTCGCGCCCGCCTTTGCGGTTATACCGAAACGCGCCCTCCAGGAAGCGCTCCAGGTATGGCCCGTAGTGTATGGAAATGCTGTCGCCCAGGACAAATAGGTCTTTCATTTCCGTACCTTTCTATCATCTCATCCGATCTCCCAGCTGTTTTTCTCAAAATCCACCGTGACTGTCGTACCGTCAGCAAAAATACTGCACTGCTTTCGATAGCTGTCATCGAGGAATTCATGGCTTATCATCTCGGTGCAGGCCAGCTTCTCCTGCAATTCCAGGGCCACGCGGATCAGCTCGATGTTCTCGTCAGACTCCTCAATGTCACAGTACACCGTGCCGGCGGTGAGCAGGGCGTATAGGTAGTTCCAGTCGCCGCCGGGGATGCCCCAGCCGCCGCCCTCGGGCGCGCCGATGCCCCAGGGGATGACGAAGCTGTCGTGGTACACCAGCGAGGTCAGCGGGATGGGTACGCCCACAGCCTCGCTGTCATTTTCGCCCAGGCTTTTGGTGGCAAAGGGGGCGTGGTGCACCAGCGCGATGGAGGGCAGCATCACGTCGGTGGCCTCCTCGGAGGATGGGATGATCCCCCGGGCGGTGAGCCCCTCGAAGCAGGCGCGGCGGGCTTGCGCGCACTGCTCGCGGGTCATGCGGTGCGCCGGGTTGAAGCATTCGTCCAGCTCGACAACTGAAAACACGTCCAGGTATGACCCCTCAATCACGATGCCCAGGCGCTCGAATTCGTCGTAATTCTGTTTGACATACCCCGGCGCCAGCTGCGCGCATAAAACGCTGTG
>WQTL01000229.1 GCA_009786275.1 Bacillota bacterium
GGGGCGGGGGCTGCGGTTCCTCCTCGTGCTGGTCCTCCTGCGGCAGGGCTTCCGCTTCCGGGATGACTTCCGCGTGATCCTCTAGCGCTGCCAGTTCCTCCTCCAGCCGCCGCTCGACATCCGTTTCGGCGATGATCGGGGGGCCGGCGGCCTGCTCTAACGGCGTTGCCGTGGGTTCTGCTGCTTTTCTTGGCATAGTGTTTTTTCCTCCTTTTAATATTAAAAGCCCTCCGGCGGCCGGTCAGTAATGCATAGCTTAGACCGTGCCGCCGGGGGATCTTTCCCGGGGTCTTCAGTTTCAATCTGGGATGCGGGCGTCGGCACACACTGCTCTGGCTGATACTCGCTGATCGGCGTGCGCACCATGTGCTTGGACATCGGATGCCCGGTGTAATCAAACTTGAGCGCCTTGAGCATTTTCTGCCCGCGGATAATAATCAGCAGCTCATCGTTGGGCAGGCGGAGGACTTCATCCGTGGTCATCAGCCGCCGCTTGCCCAGGCCGTCGGTGCGCCGGTACTGCGGAATGACTTGGGCGACCGCTATCGTCTGCCGCATGGTCTGGGTGGATTGCACGTCCACGGTCATGTCGCCGCTGCGGGCGCTGATGAACTCAGCCGTGGGCTCGTCGGTGCATCCCAGCATCAGGTGCGTGTCAGCGTTGCCCAGCAGCTCGGCCCAAAGATCGTTGGGATACCTGTTTTTGAGCTGCGACAGATTCTGCACGCACATGCATACGTTAAGCGAGCGCGACCGGATGGTGCTGAGTTTACGGGCGATGTCCGGGATAACGCCGACGTTGTTGAACTCATCAAAGATGAAATCAACGGGCACCCTGCAGCGGCATTCCGGTGTGCTGTCGGCGAAGCGAACCAGTTGGATAAACAAAAATGAAAAAAACAGCGAGGATAAAAACTCCAAGCTGCCCTCCTGGTCGCTGAGGATCACAAAGTAGGCACACTTCTCCTTGCCGGGCAAGGTCAGGTCGATGCCCGAATGGCTGGCGATCCCGCGGACCGCCTCGTTCTGCAACACCTGCAGCCGTGTGCCCAATCCCAGGATGATGCCGGCCCGTACCGTATCCGACGCCTGCGCGAACAGGTTATACGGTGCTTTCGCCGGATGGCTCATTGACAATGGGCTGAATAGATCATTCAGGTCTTTTTCACTGGTCTGGGTCAGCAACTGGTATACCATCGGCAGATTTTTTTCGCTGCGCGGAATACCGGTATTTCGGTCAACATAGAGCACCAGGGCTTTGAGCAGGTTGCCCTCACCATTGTCCCAAAAGCGATCGGGCTTTGGCCCCCCTGTGTTCGAGATGATGACGTCCGTGAGAATCTGGGCCATGAGAGTATCGCCGCCCAGGTCTGCCATGCAGTTCCAGCTGTCGCCATACTGGGGCGTCACCAGGTTGAATACCTTGACGGTATAGCCGTTCCGGCGGAACAACTCGGCGGTGTCGTTGTACAGCTCGGACTTCGGATCGGTTATGACCACTGATTCGCCGCGCTTGATTGCCTGAAACAAGTAGGGCCGCACGAAGCCACGGGACTTCATTGTGCCGGACGCGCCGAACACGGCGATGTGCCGGTTGAGCCTGGTGTCCTCGGGTAAACATAGCACGGAGCCGTTTTTCTGGCCGAGGATGATGCCCGCCGCATTGCCGGGCGAGCTCACCTCCAGCACCGACTTCATTTCTTTATCATCCATCCAGCCGGCGGTGCCGTAGGTGCCGCTCTTGCTGCGGGTGAAGTTACGGTCGTCCAGATCCTTGTGGCCGAATTTGTTGTGCAGCTTGATATACAGAATGATACCGCCAATAAGGCCCGCCATCAGCAGCATCCCTTTCAGGCCGTCTAACCTGAACGCGGCGCCCAGGCAATACAGGGGCCCTGCGCGGATGGGGGGCATGGTGAAGTCTCCGCTCATCCCCCCGCCGCCGAGCCATCCGGCGTAGCCCGCCACAAGCTGCCCGGCCAGGCCGCCCAGATACATCAACAGAACCAGACCGAGCAGTATGGCAAGTGCAATTCCGATCTTGCGTTTATTCGATTGCATTCTGAAGCTCCTCCATTGATATGATTTTGAGTTTTACGTGCTCGCCCAAATAGGCGCGCAAGAAATCCCGCTGCCAGGGATAACACACCACCATAAACCGTTTGTCAGTATGCTTCTGAATCCCTTCGCGGAACTTAATCAGCCTGGCCAGGTCGGCGTCCAGATGCGACAGCGTATAGGTTCCGTTGATGGCGGCGTCGTAGTCCATGAAGCCATAGCCCTGTTGGAGCCGCGCCTCGGATTCAAACAGCGCGTTGAGGACTTTCTCTTTCCAGTCCGGCAGCGTCAAGAGCCACAGCAGATGAATTCCATTTGCGTCTAGGGGCAGATAGTGAATATGCTGGTAGACGGAATTGAAGCCATTGCGCCTTGTTGGGGATTTGTCCGATTCAAGTATCGTTTGCAGCGCCCAGTCTGGGGTATTTCCCAGCAGCAGCGCGGAATCGGCGTCGCGCAATCCGGCGTTGTAGCGGCCAAGCTCCAAGAGATAGGACCTGGCCTTGCGTTCGCCGTTGCCGGACCATTTCATCACCGCACCACGTGTGTTATAAACCGCGTAGCAGCCGCCGGGGTAGAATACCGCGCCGACGATCCGGGTATACACATACTTGTCCATCTCATCGTAGTCATTATCCTTGAAATCCCGGGCGACATAGAAGCTTGGTTTTGGGAGAACGACCTGCGAGATGGCTTTCTTTTGTAAACGGGGCAACACATAGGGCCGGAACTCCAGCCCCGCCATCATGGCCATGGCGATTGCCTCGCCCACGCGGTGGTTACGACCAACGTGATAGATGTTCCCTGAAAACCTGTGCTGCTGAAAGGCATTCATGTAATACGCCAAGGCTTCCGGCTGCACCTTGTCCAGCAAAGGAAGAACGCCGCTATACAGCTTGACCGTACGCATTTCCCTGTAGCCATTCACCTGCAGCACCTTTGTCCTGTATGCCTCGCCCTCTCGTGTGAAGCGAATATCCTGCACCGACTCCAGCCGATGCACCAGAGCTTTGAACACGTCCTCTTTTCCAAGCAGATGAAGCGACGAAGCCGGGAATTCTCCCGCGACGGAGAGCAATTGCAGGAGTTGATGCACATGACTGCCCTCCCGTACTGTGACCATAGCGACCTCCTTTGCGTTGATGCGATTCAGGCACATGGACTGCTCTCTTGGCCGGAACCAGCGGATTGATTTTTTTGCAAAAAAGCTTGATATACCTGCGTTTCGGCGTCGAAAAAAATTATCCATACAGAAAAGGCCGAAAATGGCCTCTGTCTGTATAAGAAAACAGCCCTTATTATGGATCTGGTTTCACTTCACGGGCGCCGATTTCGCCGTTTTCCAAGGCAGTGAGGAAGCGCTGGTAATCATGGCGCTCCACGATGTAAACCTCGGTGCAATCGGCCTCGCCGCAGGCGCTGTCGTAGAAATGCGCCAGGCGCATGGGCGAATCGCTGCGCAGCAGATAGTGCGTCAGGACGTCCACCACCGCGTTGATCTCGATGTTGTCGTGGTCGCGGAACAACTTCTCGGGACGCTCGTGGTCGTAGATGTGCCGGAAGATGATTACGCTCTTGTTGAAGTCGCGGCGGGGATTGTTTGCCGCGAAGCGCTCAATGGCGGGGTAAAGAAATCCAAGGATATAGTCCGCGCTGCCGCGCTCCTTGCGGGGCAGCAACGCAGGCATACAGAGCTTGAACCATCCTTCGGGGGTATACTCCGCCGCAACCGGGACGTTCGCCGCGATGATGGCGTTCACCCTCTCCTTTGCTTTGGGGTGCCCGGCGCAGGCCGGCAGCCCCCGGACCATCGCCATGAGCTTTTCCGTTGCGTCCTCAAGCAGGAAAGCCTCTTCGCAAGCATCCTCGAACTGGCATTTGTTTTCCAGCGAGTAGGTCAGATACATGGATTCCTGGACTTTCTGCAGCTGGCGCATGGCGTGCGTGAGCATTTCGTCAAACCGCATGGGGTGTTACCTCCTGCTGCATAAAAAATTTAACCTCCGGCACATCCTGGCCGCGGTAGTCCACCGTGGCAAAGAGGCAGGGGGCCTTGGGTAATCTGAGTTGTTGGGCCATGGCGCTGTGGGGCAGCACGAAGATGTACTTCATATCCTCCTGCGGCTGGAGCAGCCGCGCCAGATGC
>WQTL01000230.1 GCA_009786275.1 Bacillota bacterium
CCTCGCATTTTCTCGCGCGCAGCCAGACGGAGGGCTCTATCCGCAGCGTAAAGCCGCAGCCGCCGGGTGCGAGCCAGTCGTGCATCGGGGCCTCGGGCAGGCCGAAGGCCGCCAGCAGCGCCATGATCACCCCGCCGTGGGTGACGGCGACGCTGTCCTTCGTGCCGGTCTTCAGCAGGCCGTCGCAGAGCTTGACGAAGGTCTCGCCGATGCGCGCCCGGAAGCGTTCGAGGTCTTCCGCGAAGGGCGGCGTGAGCCCCGGCTCCCCGGCGATCCACCGGGCGAAGAGCGGGTGGCGCTCCAGCTGCTCCGGGGTTT
Source organism: Bacillota bacterium (assembly GCA_009786275.1). Taxonomy (GTDB): domain Bacteria; phylum Bacillota; class Clostridia; order Oscillospirales; family Acutalibacteraceae; genus WRMQ01. Next base: position 319 of record WQTL01000230.1, read on the forward strand.
TGTTCTCGAACTCGCCGAAGAAGTACTCCTTCAGGCCCGGCAGCTCCATGGGGTTAAGGCCCGGGTAGAGGATGCGCGCGCTCTCGCGGCAGCGCTTCAGCGGCGAGACGAACAGGGCGCTTGCGTACGGGTAGATCTGTTCCTCCCGCAGCCGGCACAGCTGCGAACGCCCCGCCTCGGTGAGGGGGGCGTCGGTGTGGCCGATGTAGCGGCCCTCTGTTTCGCCGGCGCAAAGGCCGTGGCGCAGCAGGGTGAGGGTGGCGGATGTCATGGGGCCTCCCGGGGTTTCTTTATTCCTCAGCAAGCAAGGATTTATACAGCTTGATATACGCCCCCGCGGACTTCCCCCAGCTGAAGTCGCATTCCATCGCGCGTTTGACCAGCACCCGCCAGCCCGCCTCGTCGGCGTAGCCCTGCAGGGCGCGGCGTATGGCGCGCAGCAGCTCGCCGGCGTCGTAATCGGCAAAGGTGAAGCCGTTGCCGTCCCCCGCGCCGCTGTCCTGGATGGAGTCCTTCAGGCCGCCGGTCTCGCGCACCACGGGGACGGCCCCGTAGCGCAGTGCGATCATCTGTGCCAGGCCGCAGGGCTCGCTCTTGCTGGGCATGAGGAAGATGTCGCAGCCGGCGTAGATCTGCCGCGAGACCGCCGGGACGAAGTCGATCAACACGCCCACGCGCCCCGGGAAGCGCGCGGCCAGGCCGCGGAAAAACGCCTCGTACTGGTATTCGCCCGTGCCGAGCACGACGAGCTGGGCGCCGCCGGTGTTCAGAAGCTCGTCCAGCCCGGCCTTGAGCAGGTCGACGCCCTTGTGCCCCGCCAGGCGGCTGACGATGCCCAGCAGGGGCGCGCGGGGGCTTTGCTCCAAGCCGAATCGCTCCTGCAAAGCGGCCTTGCACACGGCCTTGCCCGCGGGCGCCTGCGCGCTGTAGTTGGCTGCCAGGGCGCTGTCCGTCGCGGGGTCGTAGCCCTGGGTGTCGATGCCGTTGAGGATGCCCGTGACCTTGTATTTACGCAGCCCCAGGATGGTTTCCAGGCCGTGGGCATACCAGGGGGTGAGGATTTCCTCGGCGTAGGTGGGGCTCACGGTGGTCACGGCGTCGGCGCACTCGATGCCGCCCTTCATCAGGTTCACGCAGCGGTCGTACTCCACCAGGCTTCTGTGCAGGCCGTCCAGCCCGAATACGTCGCCCAGGATGTCCGTGCTGTATTTCCCCTGGTATTCGATGTTGTGGATGGTGAACACCGTTTTGATATCGCGGTAGTAGGGCTCGCGGCCGTAGAACGCCGTTTTATAGACGGGGAGCAGGGCGGTCTGCCAGTCGTTGCAGTGGATGACGTCCGGCTTCCAGCCCCCCAGGTGCGGCAGGATTTCCAGCACCGCGCGGGAGAAGAACGCGAAGCGCTCGGCGTCGTCGTAGAAGCCGTAGATCTGGCCGCCGCGCTTGAAGTAGTACTGGTTATCCAGCAGGTAATAGACGACCCCCCGCGCGTGCGCCTCGAAGATGCCGCAGTACTGCCTGCGCCACGCCACGGGCACCACGATGTGCGTCAGGAAGGTCATGCTCTCGCGCAGCTCCGGCGCGATGGAGTCGTACAGCGGCATCACAACGCGCGCGCCGATCAGCCGGCGGCGCAGCGCCGGGGGCAGGGAGCCCGCGACCTCGGCAAGCCCCCCGCTGGATTTGAAGGGCAGGGCCTCGCTGGCGGCAAACAGGACTTTCATGCAAAAGTCTCCTCTCTTAGGAGACGCATTGCCATGCGTCTCTACATCATAAGAAAGAGGGGCTATATTGTAGAGACGCACGGCAGCGCGCCTCCAGGAAAAACGCCCCTACACCACAATCCTCTTCCCCAAATAGATCGGATAGGTCTCCGCGCCGATGATCGTCTTGCCCGGGCGTATCTCCACGGCTTTGTCGGAGATCACGCACTCCAGGTTTGCGCCCGCGCCCACACGTGTGCCCTGCATGAGCACGCAGTTGCTCACCCGGGCGCCCTCCTCGATGGTTACGCCGCGGAACAGCACGCTGTTTTCCGCCTCGCCCCTGATCTGGCAGCCGTCGGCCGCCAGGCAGTTCGAGGCTTTGGCGTGCAGGCCGTAAACCGTGGGCATGTCGTCCTGCACCTTGGTGAGCACCGGATACGCGGGGTGGAACAGGGCGCGGCGGGCCTCGGGCCGCAGCAGATCCATGTGGGCGTCGTAGTAGCTCTGCAGGCAGTCGATCACCCGGGCGTAGCCGTCGGTCTCCAGGCCGCGGATGTCCAGGCTGCCCACGTTGCGCTGCAGGATCTCGTAATCGCCGATGCCCTGGCCGTGGGCCTCGCGGGCCAGGCGCTCCAGCAGGTCCCTGCGCAGCACGAAGATATTCAGGGAATACAGCACGTCCGCGCAGGGCTCGCCGGTGATCGAAATCTCACGGGCGCGGCCGGTCCCGTCCAGGGCCAGGCGCGCGCAGCGCAGGTTGGGCGCCGCGCCCCTGCGGCAGGCCACGGTGATGTCCGCGCCGCTTGCCATGTGCGCCTCCAGGAGCATGCGGTAGTCCAGGTTGCAAACGACGTTGCAGTCGCTCATGATGACGAGCTCCTCTTTGGCGTTGCGCAGGAACTCCAGGGCGGACCAGAGGCCCTCCATGCGGGTCTGGTTGCCGCCCGCGCCCGCCCCCACGTAGGGCGGCAGGAAGATCAGGCCGGCGTGCTTGCGGGCCAGGTCCCAGCTTTTGCCCATGCCCAAATGGTCCATCAGGGAGCGGTAATGCGCCTTGGTGACGACCCCCACCTTGGCGATGCCCGCGCGCACCATGGAGCTCAGCGCGAAGTCGATCATGCGGTAGCGCCCGCCGAAGGGCACGGAGCCCATCGTGCGCAGGCTGGTCAGCTCCGGCAGCGCCTCGTCGTAGGAGTTGGAATATAGTATGCCCAGTACGTTGTTGGTCCTCATGATACGGCGCCTCCCACGTCAGAATCGATCATCGCGTTCGGGGGCACGACGGCCCCCCTGCCCACCGTCAGCCCCGCGCCGACGACCGCCACGCCCCATTGGCCCTTTTCGGGCGTTTCCTCGGGCCGCGCGCCCACGGAGGCGTTCTCCCCGACGACCGCGTTTTCGGCCACGATGGCGTATTGCACCGCCGCGCCGGCCTTCACCTGCGCGCCGGGCATGAGGATGCTGTCGCGCACCACGGCGCCGGGCTCCACCGATACGTTGGGGAAGAGGACGGAGAAATCCACCTCGCCCTCCACCACGCAGCCCTCGGCGATGATGGAGTTCTGCACCAGCGAGCCCTCGGAGACGTAATGCGGCGGCGCTGCGGGGGAACGATAGTATATCTTCCAGTCCGGGTCGTTCAGGTCGATATCAGCCTTGGGGTTGAGCAGGTCCAGGTTGGCCTCCCAGAGGCTGTCCACCGTGCCCACGTCCTTCCAGTAGCCGTCGAAGGCGTAGGCGCACATGCGCTCGCCCGCGGCGTGCATGGCGGGGATGACGTCCTTGCCGAAGTCGTTGCCGGAGCCCTCCTTCGCCTCGTCATCGATGAGGTACTGCCGCAGCTTCTCCCAGGTGAAGACGTACACCCCCATGGAGGCCTTGTTGCTGCTGGGGACGGGGGGCTTCTCCTCGAACTCAACGATGGAGCCGTCCTCGCCCACCACCATCAGGCCGAAGCGGCTGGCCTCCTCCCAGGGGACCTCCAGCATCGCTATCGTGCAGGCGGCCTGCTTCTCTTTATGAAAATCCAGCATCTTCGCGTAGTCCATCTTGTAGATGTGGTCCCCGCTGAGCACCAGCACGTAGTCCGGGCTGTAGCGCTCGATGAAGGGGATGTTCTGGTAGATGGCGTTGGCCGTGCCCTTGTACCACGCCGTGCCGGTGATCTGCTGGTAGGGCGAGAGCACGTGCACGCCC